>CAZRFF010000179.1:0-4992 GCA_964599265.1 uncultured Simplicispira sp.
CGGGCGACAAGGGGGCGCCTTGCGCCAGCCGGTCGCGCAGGGCGTGGCCGCGCAGCATGTCGATGCCGGTAAAGCCGCCGTCGATGTCACGCGGCGGGCGCTGGCAGGCGGCCAGGGGCAGGGCGGCGGCACTGGCGAGGAAGTGGCGGCGGTGCATGGCGCTGGTTGCCAGTCTCAGTGCACCGCCACCCGGCCCCACTCCTGCTCGTAGGTGTGCACCAGTATCTGGTTGGACAGGCGGTTGACCTCGGCGGGCAGGCGCGCCATGTCGCGCGGGAAGTCCAGCAGCAGGGGCAGCGTGGCCACATCGAGAAAACGCAGCCCCGCGGGCAGCGCATCGGGCACACGCCAGGGGCGGTGGCTGGCCAGCACAAAGCCCCATTCGCCAAAGCTGGGCACATGCGCGTGGTAGGGAGTGGCCGCCAGGCCCACCGATTCGATGGTTGCCACCACCGTCCAGAAACTGCGGCGCGCCACCAGCGGCGAGGTGGTCTGCACCACGGCGTAGCCGCTGGCGGCCAGACGCTGGTCGAGCAGGGCGTAAAAGCTGTTGGTGTAGAGCTTGCCGATGGCGAAGTTGGTCGGGTCGGGAAAGTCCACCACGATGACGTCAAAAGTCCCTTCGCCCTGCTGCAGCCACTGGAAGGCGTCCTGGTTGACGATGTGCAGCTTGGGGCTGAGCAGCGCGTCGCCGTTAAGGCGGCGCAGCGCCGGGTCGCTGGCAAAAAGCTGCGTCATGGCCGGATCGAGCTCCACCAGCGTGACCGATTCCACCGACGGGTATTTGAGGATTTCACGCACCGCCATGCCGTCGCCGCCGCCAAGCACGGCCACCTTTTTGGGCGCGCCGTGCGCGGCCATGGCCGGATGCACCAGCGCCTCGTGGTAGCGATACTCATCGCTTTGCGCAAACTGCAGGTTGCCGTTCAGGTACAGGCGCAGGCCCTGGCGCGTTTGGGTGACGACGATGCGCTGGTAGGGCGAGCTGCGCGCGCTGACGATAGGAGTTTGGTAGAAGCGCTCCTCGGCCAGCGCGGTCAGTTGCCCGGCCCCCGCCATGCCCGCCGCCAGCACCGCCAGCACCAGCGCGCAGGCCAGGGCGTGCGCGCCCACGCGGCGCAGTTCTTGCCGAAACAGCCACAGCGCCCACACGGCCACGGCGGCGTTCATCAGGCCAAACAGCAGCCCCGTGCGGATCAGGCCCAATTGCGGCACCAGCACCAGCGGAAAGGCCAGCGACACGGCCAGCGCACCCAGGTAATCGAACGTGAGCACCTGACTGACCAGGTCTTTGAGGGCAACGTTGCGCTTCAGGATGCGCATGACCAGCGGAATCTCCAGCCCCACCAGCGTGCCCACCAGCAGCACCAGGCCATAGAGCAGGGGCCGGAAGGCGCCGGGGATATAGGCGTTGGCGATAAAAAGAATCGCAGGCAGCGCCCCCCCAATCAGGGCCACCAGCAGTTCGATGCGCAAAAAATGCGCGGGCAACTGCCGCTCCAGGTAGCGCGAAAGCCACGAGCCCACACCCATGGCAAACAAGTAGGTGCCGATGATGGTGGAGAACTGCAGGATGGAGTCGCCCAGCAGGTACGACGCCAGCGCCCCCGCCGCCAGCTCGTACAAAAGCCCGCAGGCAGCGATGACGAAAACGCTGGCGAGCAGAGCGATGTCGATGGGGCGGTGGGTGGGCTTGTTCATTGAAATACCGCATCCAGCTGCTGTGCCAAACCCTCTTGCGCCAGCCAGCCAAACAGCGCGCGCCCGCTGCTTTGGCGCGCCCACAACTCGCCCACCAGGCGCTTCTCCATCTCATACGGGTCGTTTTGCAGGTGCGCGCCCTTGAATTCGAGCAGCGCCACGCGGTCATCAACCAACTCAGCAACGAAGTCGGCATAAAAGCGCCCCCGCGAGGTGGGCAGCGCAAAGCCGCAGGGCGCAGCGTCCAGGTTGCGCACCCAGTGGCGCACTTTTGGGTGGCGGTCGATCAGCTGCGCGCAGGCAAATTCCTGGCCCTCACTTTTCAAATCGGCCAGCACCGGAAAGTAATGCTTGGCAAAGCGCCAGCGCCCTTGGTAGCGCGTGGCCACCGGCGCCGGGTAGCGCCCGGGGGTAAAGACATGCGGGTGCGCCCAATCGGGCTCCACCAGCCAAGGCGTGCCATCGCCCTGGCCCAGCACTTTTTGCCGGAAAGCGCGTTGCGTGGCCTGCTGCACCACATCCGCCGCGTGCTGTGCGATGGTGCGCGCCAGCCGAAAGCGCTGCTGCACCAGCGCCACCAGGCCGATGCCACAGCGGTGCAGCTGGTCGCCCACGATGGCGGCCAGGTACGCGCGGCGCTGGCTTTGGGTTAAATCACCCAGCGTCTTGAACAGGGTTTGATCCAGCCAGCCGACCAGGGTATCGTCGCCAATGCTGGTGCTGTGCCAGTCCATGGGCATCTGTGCGCCGCCGACCAGGCGCAGCGCCAGGCGGGCGTTTTCGATGCCGATCTCGAACACATCCGTCTCCTGCACGCTGTGCCAGGCAGGCAGTTGCACCGCCTTCGGCGAGAGCCAATCGATCTCCACCACATCAAGCACCGTCTCGCGCTCCAGCGGCCACAGCGGCGCTTGCGCATCGGCGCGCCAGCCCAGGGGCGGCAGCGGCGCAAACGGCAGACCGCGCGTGGCGGGGGCCTGCTGCGCGGCGATCAGCGCGTTGTGCTGCGCCACCTGGGCGCGCAGCTGCTCTTGCTTTTTGGCGCCGCGCACCTGGGTGACGAGCAGTGCCTCGGTGTCAGCGTCGATGTGCGCCACGGCGCGCAGGCCGGTACCATCGGGCAGCGCCTGCAGGCCGGGGGCGGCCAGCAGCTGCGGCGTGGCATCCACTGCAAAATTCGTAGCTATCAGCGCTTGTAGTACGGGCGCCACAGGCTGATTTGGCTCCAAACCATCCCACAGCGGCAAATCACTCTGCGGGGCAATCATGCTGGCCACGTCCAGCGCTTCAAAGCCCATGTGGTCAATCAGCCGATCCGCCAGCGCGTGCGCCGCTTGCGAGAACTCGGCGGCGCAGACATGGGCGTAGGCGCGGTTCAATGCCTCGCGGCCCCGGCGCCAGGCGTAGGGCATGCGCAGCACGCGGCCCAGGAGCTGCTCCACCGCCGTGGCACTGCTGAGTTTTTGCAGGCTGCACAGCACGTAGGCAAACGGGCAATCCCAGCCCTCGCGCAACGCCTGCACGGTAATCACGTAGCGCACCGGGCAGTCGCGTGCGGCCAGCACGATATCGTCCAGCCCGCGCTCCTTGCCGGTGGCGACGACGATCTGGTTGGCAGGCAATTTCAGCTCATCAACGAGGTAGTCGCGCAGCTTTTCCGGCGGCATCTCCTCGCCCTGGTTTTGCGCTTGGAACAGCACGATGGGCCGCACATAGCCCGCGCCGGCGGCCTCGTCCTTCATGGCCTCGGCCTCTAGCTTGCGCTGTGTCTGCACGGCGGCAAATACCGCATGCGGCCAGCCCTCGGCGTGCTCGGCCAGCATGATGGGCAGCTTGATCATGTCCTCGCCCGCCAGCTCCTGCGCGCTGACGTGGTAGATCACATTCGTCTGGCTGACCACCGGCGTGGCCGTCAGTTCCAGGATGAAGCTGGGGTTGAGCCGCTGCAACGCGGTAAAGCTCTTGTCCGTTTTGGCGTTGTGCGCCTCATCGACGATGACCAGCGGCGATTGCAGCGCCAGCCAGTTCGCCAGGCTCCAGCGCGGCTGGCCCAGGCGACCGGCCAAGATGCCCGTGCTGTCGCTTGCAATGTCCTCGGCGGTCACCAGCGCATCGGGCAGCGTGTGCAGCACGGCCAGGGCGTTTTCGCCCAAGCCTTTGAAGTAGCGATCCCAGTCTTCATCAAAGCTGTACACATTGCGCTGGCCCGCATCCTCGATGCGAAAGCTCTGGATGGTGGCGACGACGATGATGGCCTTGCACCCCCATTCATTGGGCGCAATCAGTGCCACATCGTCCAGCGTGCAGACCTGCAACCGGTCGCCATAGGCCTCAGCCAGCTCCGCGCGGTAGGGGTGGTCGGGCGTTTGCAGCGCCTTCAAGGTTTGCTGGCGGATCGCATCGCTGGGCACCAGCCACAGCGCTACCGGCGCATCCACCGCCGCCCAGTCGCGTGCGAGCAGCGGCACAGCGTGCGCGGCCAGCACCGTCTTGCCGCCACCCGTGGGAATGCGCAGGCAGACGCAGGGCGTGGCACCAAACACCCCGGCCTGGTAGGGGCGCGCCGTTTGTTGGCGAAAGGCCTGCTCCACACCCTGCAAGCGCGCCGCCTGGGCCAGCGTGGACAGCGCCAGCAGGGCTTGTTCCTGGTAGGTTTTTAGGGTGATGGGGGTCATGGATAGGGAAATGATTAAGGAAGATTGGAACAAAAAAACCGCTCCTCCCAAATGCAAGATGTTGATTTCAAAAGATTTTTAAAATTCCGATTAGGGAAAACGGCCTTTGATTAGGGAGTTTTTGGTGGCATTGGGTGCTGGTTTCCGGCCCCGCCCTCCGTGGACAGCGCCCACCGGGCCGCCTTGGTCTTTCCCCCAATGTTCTGGATACGCCCGTCCTTGGACATTTCCTTGAGGAGGGTTCGGACATATTCCTTGCGCTTGGCCAGTTCAGGAATCCACAGCTGCAGCTTGGGCAAAAGCAGGTCGTCAATCTTGGTGCGTGGTTGCGGCCCTAGCGCCAGCAGCTTGCACAAAGCCGTTTGGTAGTCCTGTGCATCCGGACGGCGTTGGTTCAGGTACTCCACCTCTTGCCCAGTCGCTATCGCCAGCTGGGCAGAGATATTCAGGTGGGGGCTGCGCCCCTCAATCAAGCCCCCCCGCCGCAGTTCTGCCACCTGCGCTACATCGAGTTTGCGTTTTTTCTGCACCCGGTCGAGCCACAGCACATGCTCTATGGGCAGGTCGGTGCGCTGCATCAGCCAGTGGCTGTAGTTCTCGTCGATCTCCTGGCCGT
>CAZRFF010000180.1:0-4988 GCA_964599265.1 uncultured Simplicispira sp.
GCGGCGGCCGAATTCACGATGTTGCGTTGGTTTTTGAATTGATCAGCGGATCCCTTATGGAAACAGATCAGAACAAACTTAAAGGCCTTGGGGGCTGGTTGATATTACCTGCGCTGGGATTAATAATCACGCCGTTTCGAATGGGGTTCCAATTCTATCGAGATCTGTTGCCGGCCCTGGCCCCTGAAACCTGGAATACCTTAACCAACCCAAATTCGGCTGCGTACCATCCTCTTTGGGGACCACTGATCGGTTTTGAAGTTATCGCCAATTTAGTATTATTTTTTTACACGTTATGGTTACTATGGCTTTTCTTCCATAAGTCAAAGCACGTTCCAAGACTCTTTGTCATATGGCTTGCTTTGCTTGCCGCAGTGCAAATCGTAGACCTTCTGCTCGCCAACCAAATACCTACGATCGCGGCTCAATCAACTGATCCAGAGTCCTTAAAGGACCTCATTCGTTCAATCACAGGAGCCGCAATTTGGATTCCTTATTTTATAAGATCCAAACGTGTCAAGAATACCTTCGTTGAACCCGTTTCCTAACATGGCGCTCAGCCACGCTTTCCTTCGGACGCTGGACGCTGCGCGATAAAGCCGCGCAGCGCCAGTTGGCTCTACATCAGACCACGCTCAGTCTGCCGTAGCTTCTTCAGGCTCGGCAGGCTCCGATTTGGCGGCCCGTTCCTTCTTGGGCAACGGCTGGATATCGAGCAGCACCTCGGACGTGTCTGCACCTTTGTCGTCCTGCTTGTGCGCAATGTCCACCGTCAGGCGCCCGCCCTCGGTCAGCCGGCCAAACAGCAATTCGTCGGCCAGGGCCTTGCGGATGGTGTCCTGGATCAGGCGCTGCATGGGGCGCGCGCCCATGAGGGGATCGAACCCTTTTTTCGCCAGGTGCTTGCGGATGGCATCGGTAAAGGTGACTTCCACCTTTTTCTCGGCCAGTTGCGTCTCCAGTTGCAGCAGGAACTTGTCCACCACGCGCAGGATGATTTGCTCATCCAGTGCCTTGAAGCTCACGATGGCGTCCAGCCGGTTGCGGAATTCGGGCGTGAACAGGCGCTTGATGTCGCCCATTTCGTCGCCCGCCTGGCGCGGGTTGGTAAAGCCGATGGTGGCTTTGTTCATGGTCTCGGCGCCCGCGTTGGTCGTCATGATGATGATGACGTTGCGGAAATCGGCCTTGCGCCCGTTGTTGTCGGTCAAGGTGCCGTGGTCCATGACCTGCAGCAGCACGTTGAAGATGTCGGGGTGCGCTTTTTCGATTTCGTCCAGCAGCAGCACCGAATGCGGTTTTTTGGTGATGGCCTCGGTCAACAGCCCGCCCTGGTCAAAACCCACATAGCCCGGGGGCGCGCCGATGAGGCGGCTCACGGCGTGGCGTTCCATGTACTCGGACATGTCGAAACGGATCAGGTCCACACCCATGATGTAGGCCAGCTGCTTGGCCGCTTCGGTCTTGCCCACGCCCGTGGGGCCGCTGAACAGGAAGCTGCCAATGGGCTTGTCGCCCTTGCCCAGGCCTGAGCGCGCCATCTTGACGGCAGAGGCAAGCACATCCAGCGCCTTGTCCTGGCCAAAGACCACGCTCTTCAGGTCGCGCTCCAGCGTCTGCAGCTTGCTGCGGTCGTCGTTGCTCACGTTCGCGGGCGGGATGCGGGCGATTTTGGCAACGATCTCTTCGATCTCGGTCTTGCCGATGGTCTTCTTGCGCTTAGATGGAGCAAGGATGCGCTGCGCAGCGCCGGCTTCATCGATCACGTCGATGGCCTTGTCGGGCAGGTGGCGGTCGTTGATGTACTTGGCCGAGAGCTCGGCAGCGGCCGTGAGCGCGGCAGCGGCGTATTTGACGCTGTGGTGCTCTTCAAAACGGGTTTTAAGGCCTTTCAAGATTTCGATGGTTTCGGCCACCGTGGGCTCGACCACGTCCACCTTCTGGAAGCGGCGGGACAGGGCGGCATCTTTCTCGAAAATGCCCCGGTACTCGGTGAAGGTCGTGGCGCCAATGCATTTGAGCGTGCCCGAGCTCAAGGCGGGTTTGAGCAGGTTGGATGCGTCCAGCGTACCGCCCGAGGCGGCACCAGCGCCAATCAAGGTATGGATTTCGTCAATGAACAGGATGGCGTGCGGCTTGTCCTTGAGGCTCTTGAGCACGCCTTTCAGGCGCTGCTCAAAGTCGCCACGGTACTTGGTACCTGCCAGCAAAGCGCCCATATCGAGGGCGTAGACGGTCGCTTCTTGCAGCACCTCGGGCACGGTGCCCTCGGTGATGCGCCAGGCCAGGCCTTCGGCAATCGCCGTTTTGCCCACACCGGCCTCGCCCACCAAAAGCGGGTTGTTCTTGCGGCGGCGGCACAGGATCTGAATGGTGCGCTCCACCTCGTAATCGCGCCCGATCAGAGGGTCGATCTTGCCATCCTTGGCTGCCTGGTTGAGGTTGAGCGTGAACTGCTCCAGCGGCGAGGCCTTTTCGGTGCGCTCGCCGCTCTGGGCGGCTTCCTCGTTCTCGGCCGGGGATTCGGGCTTGGCGGGTTCGGGCGCCTCGCCTTTTTTAATGCCATGGGCGATGTAGTTGACCACGTCCAGGCGCGTCACGCCCTGCTGGTGCAGGTAGTACACGGCGTGCGAGTCTTTTTCACCAAAGATGGCCACGAGCACATTGGCGCCCGTCACCTCTTTCTTGCCATTGCCGGTGGACTGCACGTGCATGATGGCACGCTGGATGACACGCTGAAAGCCCAGCGTGGGCTGGGTATCCACCTCGTCGGTGCCCGCCACCTGGGGGGTGTTGTCTTTGATGAAGTTGGTGAGCGAGGTGCGCAAATCCTCGATATGGGCCGCGCAGGCGCGCAGCACCTCGGCGGCGCTGGGGTTGTCGAGCAGCGCCAGCAGCAGGTGCTCCACGGTGATGAATTCGTGGCGCTGCTGGCGGGCCTCTACAAAGGCCATGTGCAAGCTGACTTCCAGTTCCTGGGCAATCATGTGAGAACTCCTTTGGGCTTGCAGTGGGTGATCAAGGGGTATTTCGGGGCGGTGCGACGTTTATTCAACGGGTTCGCACACGCATTGCAACGGGTGGCCTGCCTGGTGGGCCGCGTCCAGCACCTGCTGAACCTTGGTATTGGCGATGTCTTGCGGGTACACGCCACACACGCCGCGCCCATCCAGATGGATTTTGAGCATGATTTGCGTGGCGGTATCGCGGTCTTTATGGAAGAACTCCTGCAGCACCACCACGACGAACTCCATGGGCGTGTAGTCGTCGTTGAGCATCAGCACCTGGTACATCTGCGGAGGCTTGATTTTTTGCGGCACCCTTTCGAGCACAGCCGAGCCGCCGCGATCCGGCGCAGGCCGATGCACGATCGGACCCGGGGGCATGGTGGGGGGACGGGTAGCCATGGATTTCATTCTAACGAGCGAAACAAACGGTTGCAGGCAAAAGATGTTTGACCATTTGGGGCCATTTCAAGGCCTTGTCAAACCGGATTTCGTTCTCATTCATAAACCACGGCCACATCGCCACCCCCGGCTTGCACCCGCAAGGCCGACAGGGCCGCGTCACTGGGGTAGATACGGTACGTATCACCGAGTTGCACTTCGGCCTGCGCGCCCTCATCTCCCTGCATGCAGCGCACCGCAAGGCGCAGGCGCAGGCCCTGCAGCAGTTCGCCGTGTTCGGTGGATTCTTTGCGCGCCGGATGGTCGCGCAAAAGCTGCCCTACGTCGGGCGGCGGCAAACCAGCCACCACACGCAGATAACGGCCAAAACGGCAGCGGCCGCCTGCCATATCGAACACCTGCTGCACGATGAAACGGGCCTCAAAGCCGTTACGCCCCGGTTGCAGGCGGCCACAGACAATGACCAGGGCATCGTCTTGCAGCAAATCCCGGTAGGTCTGGATGACGGCTTCGCTGGCCGAGGCCTCCACACGCGAAGCGCCATCTTCCAGGACAAAAATGCCCTGCCGCCCACGCTGGCCCGTCACCACACGGAAATCGGAAACGATGCCGGCAACGGTTTGCGTCTCACGGGTATCGACCAGGTCGGCAATGCGTGTGCGCACAAAGCCTGCCAATTCGCGTGCGCCTTCGTCAAACAAATGCCCCGAGAGGAAAAAACCCAGGGCGGTTTTTTCTTGCACGAGCTGCTCGCGCACGCCCCAGGGTGCCGCATCGGCCAGTTCGGGCTCCTGGGTGCTGGAGCCGTGGGCGTCTTCACCTGCCATGTCAAAAAGCCCCCCCTGGTTGGCATTGGCCAGTTGGGCGGCCGCAAACTCAAATGCGCGGTCGATGGAGGCCGAGAGCGCTGCCCGGTTGCGGTGCAGGCTGTCAAAAGCGCCCGCTTTGATGAGTGCATCGACCGTGCGCTTGTTGATGCGGCTGCGGTCCACGCGCACGCAAAAATCGAACAGGCTGGTGTAGGGGCCTTGCTCCTGCCCCCGCGGGCCTTCACCCCGCCCTTCGCGGGCCGCGACGATGGCCTCGATGGCCTGCTGGCCCGTGCCTTTGATGGCACCCAGGCCGTAGCGGATCACGGTATCGCTCACCGGTTCAAAGCGGTAGCGCCCCCGGTTGACGTCTGGCGGCTCGAACTGCATGCCGAAGTGCCGGGTGGCGTCTTCATAGAGCACCTTGAGCTTGTCGGTGTCGTCCATTTCCACGGTCATGTTGGCGCAGAAAAACTCGGCCGTGTAGTGCACCTTGAGCCAACCTGTGTGGTAGGCCAGCAGCGAATAGGCTGCAGCGTGCGACTTGTTGAAGCCGTAGCCGGCGAATTTTTCCATCAGGTCAAAAACCTCGTCGGCTTTTTGCTCGCTGATGTTTTTCTCCGCCGCGCCCTTGCGGAAAATGGCGCGGTGCTCGGCCATTTCTTCGGCTTTTTTCTTGCCCATGGCACGGCGCAGCATGTCGGCGCCGCCCAGGCTGTAGCCGCCCAGCACCTGCGCGGTCTGCATCACCTGCTCCTGGTAGACCATGATG
>CAZRFF010000181.1:0-4950 GCA_964599265.1 uncultured Simplicispira sp.
TAGGCGGCGTAAATGTTCACCAAATCGTGCCCGCCGCGCTTCAAACGGTCGATCTGCTCATCCGTCATGCCTTGGGCGAGCCGCTGCAGCTCAGGGTGCTGGCCAAAGAAATTGTCCCGGTTAAAGCGCCCGTCCTTGGCGGCAAAGGTCTGCATCTGGCCATCCACCGTAGCACCCAGGGTGCGCACCAGCGCGCCCGTCAGGTCGCGGGCAAAAAGGCCATCCCAGTCGCTGCCCCACAGCAGTTTGACCACATTCCAGCCGCTGCCGGTGAACAGACGCTCCAGTTCATCCACGATGCTGCCATTACCGCGCACCGGGCCATCGAGCCGCTGCAGGTTGCAGTTGACCACCCAGACCAGGTTGTCCAAGCCCTCCCGCGCCGCCAGCGTGAGCGCGCTGGTGCTTTCGGGCTCGTCCATTTCACCGTCGCCAAACACCCCCCACACCTTGCGGCCCGTGCAGTCCAGCAGGCCCCGATCGGTGAGGAAGTGCATGAAGCGCGCGTGGTAAATGCTGCTGATGGGGCCTATGCCCATGGAGCCGGTCGGGAACTGCCAAAAATCGGGCATGGACCAGGGGTGCGGGTAGCTGCACAGGCCGCGCGCGCCCTCTTGGGGTGCCGTGATTTCCTGGCGGAAATGCAGCAAATCGTTTTCAGTCAAAAAGCCTTCCAAAAAGGCCCGCGCATACACACCGGGCGCGCTGTGCGGCTGGAAGAACACCAGATCGCCCCGGTGCTGGCCCTGCCCCACACCTTCACGGGCATGGAAAAAGTGGTTGAAGCCCACCTCGAACAAATCGGCTGCGCTGGCGTAGCTGGCGATGTGGCCGCCCAGCTCGCCATAGGCTTTGTTGGCGCGCACCACCATGGCCAGGGCGTTCCAGCGCATGAGGCTGGCCAAGCGTTCCTCGACCGCCAAGTCCCCCGGGAACACCGGCTGCTTGTCCGCCGCGATGGTGTTGACGTAAGGGGTATTGGGCTCGGGCTGCCAGCCGACCTGGTGGGCGTGGGCCTGGTGCGCCAGTTCCGCCAGGATGAAGCGCGCACGCTCCGGGCCCTGCGTGGCCACCAGGGCCCAAAATGCATCACGCCATTCAGCGGTTTCTTGCGGATCGGCATCACCCACGGCCATGCCGCTGGGGCCCAGGGTGAACAAAGGGGCTGGGGCATTCATGGGAGTCACTCACAGCAAATGAAGAACAATCAACCGCCCGCACCCATGGCAGGGCGGTGGCGGGCATAGCTTATGCCGGCAGCGCGCAAAACGCCACCGTTTCCCAAGGACGCTCAGGCCGGAATGCAATGCGGGGCGGCCGTGCCCGTCTGCACAGCAGCCGCAGGGGCTTCGTTTTTGAAGCCCAGGGCATGCACCAGGTCCAGCGCCTGGGCGATGTCAGCCAAGATGTCTTCGGCCTCTTCCAGCCCCACCGACAGGCGCACCAAGCCCTCCGAAATACCGTGGGCGGCGCGTTCTTCGGGGGTGTAGGTGGAGTGCGTCATGCTGGCGGGGTGCTGCGCCAGGCTTTCGGCATCGCCCAGGCTCACGGCACGGGTCACCAGGCGCAAGGCATCCATGAAGCGGATGCCCGCCTGCAGGCCACCGTGCAGCTCGAAAGCCACCATGCCGCCCATCTGGCGCATCTGGCGCTTGGCCAATGCGTGCTGCGGGAAGGATGGCAACCCAGGGTAATGCACCACCGCCGTGGCCGGGTGGGCTTCGATCAGTTCGGCCGCCTTTTGTGCGCTTTGGCAGTGCCTGTCCATGCGCAGGGCCAGGGTTTTGAGGCCGCGCATCACCAAGTGGGCATCGTGCGACGACATCACCGCGCCCGTCATGTCCTTGAGGCCGTACATGCGCACACGCTGGGCCAGCTCGGCGTCGGCAAATATGGCTGCCCCCGCCGTCAGGTCGCCGTGGCCGCCCAGGTACTTGGTGACCGAGTGCACGCTCACATCCGCGCCCAGCACCAGGGGCTGTTGCAGGTAGGGCGAGCAATAGGTGTTGTCCACCACCACCTTGGCGCCCTTGGCGTGGGCAATGGCCGAGATGGCGGCAATGTCGGCCAGACGCATATTGGGGTTGGCGGGCGACTCCAGGTACACCACGCGGGTTTTGTCGCTGATGGCGGCGGCCACGTTGGCCGGATCGGTCATGTCCACATGGCGCACCTTGACGCCAAAATGGCCAATGCCGTGGTGCAAAAACGAAAACGTGCAGCCGTAGAGCGTTTTGTCGGCCAATACCTCGTCGCCCGGCTCCAGCATGGACCACAGCACCGCCGTGATGGCCCCCATGCCCGAGCCGAACACCACCGCACCCGCGCCCTGCTCCAGGCTGGTCAGGCGGGCTTCGAGCAACGCCAGCGTGGGGTTGGAAATGCGCGTGTAGATATAGCCCTGCTCCTCGCCGGTAAAACAACGTCCTCCGTAGCCAGTGTCAGGAAAAACCCAAGTCGCCGAGGTGTGGATCGGCGGCACCAACGCCCCCTGGTTGTCGGCCGGGTTGTAGCCGAAATGGATGGCACGGGTGCTGAAACCACCGCTGGTAGGGGAGGTCTGGCTCATGGTGGGTCTCCTGAAAAAATGGTATGGATGGCCTGTATTGTTCTCCCCTTTGGTGGGTAATTTTTCGCTATATTTCTATGAAAAATCTTTATTGGTGGAATTTTTAACCCACAAAACAAAAACAAAAGGAAATATATGCCCAACCCCTCCAGCCCGTTCGACGCGGTAGACAAAGCCCTGCTCCAGGCGCTGCAGCGCAATGGCCGCGCCACCATTGGGGAACTGGCCGAACAGGTGTCACTGTCCACCTCGCCCTGCTGGCGGCGCGTGCGCCAGTTGGAAGAATCGGGCACCATCAGCGGCTACCACGCCCACCTGGATCGCCAGCGCGTGGGCTTTGGAGTGCTGGGCTTTGTGCAAGTGGGCCTGCACAACCACACGGCAGAAACCACCACCGCGTTTGAGCGCGAGGTGCAGGCCCTGGAGCAAGTCCTTGCCTGCCACAACCTCTCGGGCCGCTACGACTACCAGTTGGAACTGGTCGCGCCCGACCTGGACAATTTTGCCGAATACGTGCGCACGCGCATCCGCAGCCTGCCCGGCGTGCGCGAAATATCCACGAGTTTTTCGCTCAAAGAGGTCAAGCGCACCGTGGCGCTGCCGGTTTGAAGGCAGCCGCGCGCAGGCTCAAAACGCCGTGGGCGTGGTCGAGAGGCTTTCGAGCCAGGCCAGGGTCTGGGCCAATTCCGAGGGGCGGATTTCGTGCCCGCTCGAAAACTCCCGGTGCGTGACCGACACCGGCAAAGTATCGAAATGGTGGGCAATGGCCTGGGCGCTGGAACGCGGCACCACGTCATCGTGCACGCCGGCGCTCACCCACAGCTTGCGCCCGTGCAGCGCATCGGCCGGGGCCTCCAAGGGCAACACCTGCGGCAGCAGCCGGCCATGCCAGACGATGCAGCCCAGCATCAGCTCGGGCCGCGTGATGAACAGCGACAGCGCCATGCCCGCCCCTTGGCTAAAGCCCCCCACCACCACGCGCTCGGGAGGAATCTCCGTTTGCTGCGACGCTGCCTCCAGGGCCTGCGCCACCAAAGTGCGGCTGTGGGCCTCTTGCTCTTCGTTGATGCGGCGCGTGCCCCCTGGCTCCAGGGAGTAGTCGTACCAGGCAAACGCCCCCGGCCCCATGCGGTGGGGCGCGCGCAGGCAGATCACGTCGTAGCGCTGCGGAAAACTCGATGCCAGGGCAAACAGGTCTTGCTCATTGCTGCCCACGCCATGCATCAGCACCAGCAGCCAGGGGCGCGGCGTGGCAGGCGTCGCCGCACGGCGCAAAAAAGTCAGAGGTAGGTCCAGCATACGGCCTCCGGGAAAAAACCAGGCAGCAGCATGGTAGCGGCCAGCCGCTGTATTGACCAGCTTTTCCCGCCCCTTTTATTGCCACAAAGCCAGGGCATCAATGGCCAGGCCATAGCCCTGCACGCCCAGCCCGCACATCACCGCCCGCGCTACGGCAGACAGGTAAGAATGGTGGCGGAATGGCTCGCGCGCGTGCACATTGCTGATGTGCAGCTCAACCATGGGCACGCCCGTGCCTTTCACCGCGTCGTGCAAAGCCACGCTGGTGTGGGTGTACGCCCCGGCATTGAACACCAGGCCGGCCAGTTGCCCCTGGGCGTGCAAACGGCCCGCCTCGTGGATCCAGTCCACCAAGGCGCCCTCGTGGTTGCTTTGGTGAAACCGCAGCGCAAACCCATGGCGTGCGCAGGCGCTGGCGCAGATCTGCTCCACATCGGCCAGGGTGTGCGCGCCGTAGACGGCAGGCTCGCGCGTACCCAGCAGGTTCAGGTTGGGGCCATTGAGGACGAAAACGGTTTTCACGATCGGCACACTCCACAAACAACAGGCCCGCACCAAAGGCGGGCCTGCGGATTATGCGATCTGGCGACCGGCGCTCGGCCAAACCGGCGCCAGCACATCACCGCTCAGCGGTACCAGCGGTCACCATGTCCATGGTGATGGCGGTGCCCATAGCCCCGGTACACCACGGGTGGCGGTGGGGCGTAGTACACCGGGGCAGGCGGCGCGTAGTACACAGGCCGTGGCGGCGGCGGGGGTGCGTAGTACACGGGTGCCGGGGCCACGTACACCGGCGGGGCCGAGTACACGGGATAGCCATTGCTGGCACCCACCACCACCCCAGGCGAATTCACGCCAATGGACCAATACACATCGCGAGCCTGGGCCGGGGCAGCGCCCACAGCCAAGGCCAAAGCCACTCCAGCGGCGGCAGCCATGCCGAGAAAAGAACGGGAGATCAACATTGCAAACTCCTTTGCCATTGCGGGCACAGTGCCCCGAAAAACAACCCCATGCAACCCATAACGCACGAGATGGCCTTCAGGATGGCACAAAACCGCCACTTTTTTGTTTCCGAAGGT
>CAZRFF010000182.1:0-4923 GCA_964599265.1 uncultured Simplicispira sp.
CAACTGTACGCCCACGCTGGCCAGGTCAATGGCCTGCCCGCCCGCCATGCCCGCTGCGCCCGAAGCATGCGCCAACAAGCGGCACAGTGGGGCCTGGACAGAGGCTGGCACCACGGATTCATCGGGCGTCAGGATTTCAAAGGCCAGGGCCTGCAGGGCATCGCCCGCCAACAGCGCCTGCGCCTCGCCAAATTGCACATGCACCGTGGGTTTGCCACGGCGCAGCACGTCGTTGTCCATGCAGGGCATGTCATCGTGCACCAATGAATAGGCGTGGATGAGTTCTACCGCGCAGGCAGCGCGCAAAGCGGCATCGTTCCAAATGGCTGCAGGCGTGGCAGACGCATCCAGGCCAGCAACCGCCTGGCGTGCCGCCAGCACCAGCAAGGGGCGCAGGCGCTTGCCGCCGCCCTGCACGGCATAGCGCATGGCTTGGCCCAAACCGGCGGGGGCATCCTCCCCCACCCAAGCGTCCAAGGCCTGCTCCACACGTTGCAGTTGCGTTTCGCTCCACGCGGCAAGGCTCCAATCGGCGTTCTGCATCATTCCTGCGTCCATGCTTGCAACACACCCCCATCGAGCACGCGCACCTGCTCTTGCACGGCTTGCAGGCGTTCACGGCAAAAAGCCAATAACGCAGCCCCCCGCTGGTACCCAGCCAGCAACTGGTCCAGCGGCATTTGCCCCGATTCGATGCGGGCAACCAATTGCTCCAGCTCTTCCTGCGCCGCCTCGTAGCTGGCGGGTTCGGTGGTTTTGGGTTTGGGCATGGGAAAGGTGTCGCCTGCAATAGCTAAAACCCGGCATTTTAGAACCTTACCCCCAAGACCACGGGGCCGCTCGCCATGGTGGGCAAATACACGCAGAACGGCTGCGGGAATGGGGGCGCAAATAACCCCACGCCCTATAATCCCATTTACTGCGAACCGGTAGTCTGCCGGTTTATTTTTTCTCCTGGCCCGGTCATTCCGGGCACTGTATCTCCCTGTGGGGGGTCTTTAGGTCAGGTATCCATGTCTGATTTAAGTCTTCGACTGCAGCAGGCCACAAGCCAACTTCCCGTCTCCAGTTATTTCGATAACGCGCTGTTCCAGCGCGAAATGCAAACCCTGTTCCGGCAAGGTCCGCGTTATGTCGGCCACAGCCTGAGCGTGCCCCAGGCGGGCGACTACGCTGTGCTGCCCCAGGAGCTGGGTGGGCGCGCCCTGGTGCGCAACGAACGGGGGCAGGTGGAGCTGATCTCCAACGTCTGCCGCCACCGCCAGGCCATCATGCTGCAGGGGCGCGGCTCGCTGCACGACAACCAAAAAGGAAGCGCGGGCGGCCATATCGTCTGCCCCATCCACCGCTGGACCTACAGCGCCAGCGGCGAGTTGCTGGGCGCACCGCACTTTGACAAAGACCCCTGCCTGAACCTCTCCAACTACCCATTGCGCGAGTGGAACGGCATGCTGTTTGAAGACAATGGCCGCAACATCGAACACGATTTGGCGGACATGGGTGTGCGGGCAGAACTGTCGTTTGAAGGCTATGCCCTGGACCGCGTGGAGTTGCACGAGTGCAACTACAACTGGAAGACTTTCATCGAGGTCTACCTGGAGGATTACCACGTGGGGCCTTTCCACCCCGGGCTGGGCAATTTTGTGACTTGCGACGATTTGCGCTGGGAGTTCCGCGAAGAATTTTCCGTGCAAACCGTGGGCGTGGCGCCCAGTTTTGGCAAGCCAGGCTCCGAGGTGTACCGCCGGTGGCACGAAGTGCTGCTGCGCTACCGCGAAGGCAAAATGCCCGAACGTGGTGCGATCTGGCTGACCTACTACCCCCACATCATGGTGGAGTGGTATCCGCATGTGCTCACCGTCTCCACCCTGCACCCTTTGAGCCCCACCAAAACGCTCAATATGGTGGAGTTTTACTACCCCGAAGAAATCCAGGCCTTCGAACGCGACTTTGTGGAAGCACAGCAGGCGGCCTACATGGAAACCTGCATCGAAGACGACGAAATTGGCGAGCGCATGGACGCTGGCCGCAAGGCCTTGATGGAGCGCGGCGATAACGAGGTGGGCCCCTACCAAAGCCCCATGGAAGACGGCATGCAGCATTTCCATGAGTGGTACCGCCGTCGCATGGGCGACGTTGCAACCACGCGCTGACCAGCGTTTTTTTGCTACCATCCCGAGAGCACGAAGCCCATGGCGCATGGGTTTGAGTGCTCTCCACCAACTCCCCTACCCCATGCATGCCCTCTGGATGGTGCTCGCCGCGTTCTTGTTTGCGAGCATGGGGGTGTGCGTCAAACTGGGCTCGGCTTGGTTCAACCCGGCAGAGATGGTTTTCTGGCGCGGCATCATTGGCATGCTGATGCTGTGGGGTTTGTCGCGCACCCAGGGATCCACCCTGGCCACCCGCCATCCTGGCATGCACGCCTGGCGCAGCTTCATTGGCGTGGTGTCGTTGGGGTCCTGGTTTTATGCCATCGCCAAACTGCCCCTGGCGACCGCGCTGACGCTCAACTACATGAGCAGCATCTGGATTGCGGCTTTTTTTGTCTTGGGCAGCCTGTGGGCTTGGTGGCGGCCATCCCCTGGGCAAGGGCGCAAGACGGTGGGCTTTTCCTTGTTGTTCGCAGTATTGGCCGGTTTTGGCGGGGTGGTGCTGATGCTGCGCCCCAGCATGGCCCAAACCCCGGAGCAAATGCTGGGTGGCACGCTGGGCCTGCTCTCAGGGTTTTCAGCGGCTCTGGCGTATATGCAAGTGACCCAACTCTCGCGCCTGGGCGAGCCCGAATCACGCACCGTGTTTTACTTTGCCCTGGGTTCGGCCCTGGCCGGCGGCGCAGCCACCCTGGCGGTGGGCCATTCACCCTGGCCCGGCTGGCCTGGCCTGTGGCTGCTGCCCATTGGTGTTCTGGCGGCTTTGGGCCAGCTGTGCATGACCCGGGCCTATGGCAATGCCCGCTCGCCCCGTGGCACGCTGGTGGTGGCCAGCTTGCAGTATTCGGGCATCGTGTTTGCGGCCATCTACAGCGTGTGGCTGTTTGGAGACCCCATCGACGGGTGGGGCTGGCTGGGCATGGTGCTGATTGTGGGCAGCGGCGTGGCCGCCACCTTGCTGCGCGCACGGGGTGCCCGGGCACCGGCCTGATGCCATCCACGCACCTGGTCACAATGGCAATTTCGTTGGGCCCAAAAGACTCTCACCATGACCTATTCCTTGTTGATTTCCGCCCCCCAACTGCAAGCATTGCGTGACAGTGGCAAGCCTTGCATGGTGTTTGATTGCAGCTTTGATCTGGCCGACCCTGCGGCCGGCCAGGCGCAGTTCCTGCAAAGCCATATCCCCGGGGCGGTTTATGCCCATCTGGACCAGGCGCTCTCGGCCCACGGCGGCGCGGCGCGCGCTTCGGGTGGGCGCCACCCCTTGCCCTCGCGCGAAGATTTTGCGGCGTGGCTGGCACAGCAAGGTTTTGCGAACCACATGCAGGCCGTGGTGTACGACCGCAATGGCAGCGCCTTTTGCTGCCGTTTGTGGTGGATGCTGCAATGGCTGGGCCACGAAGCCGTGGCCGTGCTCGACGGTGGCCTGCAGGCCTGGACGCAAGCGGGCGGTGCCGTGGAATCAGGCCCCGGCAGCCCCCGGCCCCAAGGCGGTTTTGCGCTGCAACCCACACTGCGTTCCCTGGTGGACACGGCCACGGTGCTGCAGCAATTGGGCTCGGCGCAGCAAACCATCATCGACGCACGCGCCGCCCCCCGCTACCGGGGCGAGGTGGAGCCTTTAGACCCGGTGGCCGGGCATATTCCGGGGGCATTGAATCGGCCTTTTGGCGACAACTTCGGCCCGGATGGCTGCTTCAAACCGGCAGCCGTTTTGCGCGATGAATTTCTTGCGCTCCTGGGCGGGCGTGCCCCCAGCAGCGTGGTGCACCACTGTGGCAGCGGCGTTACGGCCAACCCCAATGTATTGGCCATGCAGTATGCGGGCCTGGGCTGCCAGGCACTCTACGCCGGCAGTTGGAGCGAGTGGTGCAGCGACCCGGTACGGCCCGTGGAGCGCGGCTGACACTGACAGGGCTTGTCAGGCAAATTCCTACAAGCCCCCACCGCCGCACCGACAGCACGCACAGCCTTCGGCCGACTTAATTTTTGATTGGGCCGAATTCACAATCCATTTCAACGGATCGCGAAAAACTGCATGAGGCAGACAGACAGCGAATCCCGGGAAACGGAAAGGATGTGCCCCATGTCGAACGATCAACTGCTTGCCGAAATCCGCGAAGCCAACCTCACCTACCTGATGCTGGCCCAGACCCTGATCCGCCAGGACAAGGCCGAAGCCGTGTTCCGCCTGGGCCTGAACGAAGACGCTGCCGATATTCTGGCATCGCTCTCGGCCGCGCAACTGATGAAATTGGCCTCCAGAAACACGCTTCTTTGCAGCTTCCGCGTGGATGACAACCTGGTCTGGGGCCTGCTGACCAACCACGCGCCCAGCAAGGTCGGCAACGATGCCACCAACACCTTGCACGCCAACATTCTGATGGCCAGCCGCGCCTCGGAAGTACTGTAAACACGCGCCTCACCACGCTAGACGGAGTTGCACCATGACCACCGAAACCACCACCCGCCCGGCCACGGAAAAAAAACCCGCCAAGGCTGCAGCCCCCGTCAAGAGCGTACTTAATGAGTCGCGCCAGATCGAACGCGCCGCCATGCTGATTGCCATGGGTGCACGCATGCAGGTGCTGGAATCGGAAACCACCCTGTCTTACGAGCGCCTGATCCGCCTGTACAAAGAGATTGCGGGCAAATCGCCGTCCAAGGGGCAGCTGCCGTTCTCCACCGACTGGTTCCTCACCTGGCAAGAGAACATCCACAGTTCGCTGTTTTTGAACATTTACGAATACCTGTACAAGGGCATCGC
>CAZRFF010000183.1:0-4918 GCA_964599265.1 uncultured Simplicispira sp.
GCAGCAGTTCTCGCAGGGCAACATCACCGTGACGGGCAACAACCTGGACGTGGCCATCAATGGCAGTGGTTTCTTCAAGGTCCAGCAGCCCGATGGCTCGCCCGCCTACACCCGCGCTGGCAATTTCAAGCTCAACAAAGAGGGCGACGTGGTGACCAACGGCGGCGCCAAGGTCATGGGCTACACGGTGGATTTGACGACCGGCCTCAGCACCTCCACCCCCACACCGCTGCACTTTCCGACAGGCTCCCCCATCCAGGCCAAACAAACACTCAACATCGCCGCCACACTCAACCTGGATGCGCGCACCAAAGACGCCGCCACCTCTGTCCCACCCACGCCGCGCTCGACCTACGGCACGTCCATCAATGTGTACGACACCCAGGGGGTGGCTGTGCCGGTGAACATGTATTTTGTGAAAAACGGCTCCAACACCTGGGATGTGTACACGCAGCTGGACGACCCCACCGCTGTGCCTCCCATTGTGGCTACGCCCATTGGCCACATTGGTTTTGATGGCAACGGCGTGTACGACCCCACCGCCAGCACCGTGCCCATGACGGTGTCGGTCAACCCCGTGGCGACCAACCCCAACAACCCACCGGTTCCCTGGAACGTAAACATCGATTTCTCCAAAACCTCCCAGTTCGGCAGCAAATTTGCCATCGCCGACCTGACGCAAGACGGCTATGCCTCGGGCGACCTCACCAGCATCAATATCTCCAAGGACGGCATGGTGATGGCCAGCTACTCCAACGGCATCACCCGCGCCGAAGCGCAGGTCGCCCTGGCCAACTTCCGCAACCCCCAGGGCCTGCTCTCGGTGGGCGGCAACAACTGGGTGGAATCCTTCGACTCCGGCCCCGCCGTGATGGGCAAGCCGGGCAGCGGCAATTTTGGCTTTTTGCGTTCGGGCGCGCTGGAAGACTCCAACGTGGATTTGACCGCCGAGCTGGTCAACATGATGACCGCGCAGCGTGCCTACCAGGCCAACGCGCAGACCATCAAGACGCAGGACCAGATCATGTCCACGCTGGTCAACCTGCGCTGATACCACACCCACCCACTGAACCACAGGGTACGCCATGGACCGCATCATCTACACCACCATGACCGGGGCTAACGCGGCTGCGCACCGGCAGGCCGTGCTGTCCAACAACCTGGCCAATGTATCGACCAACGGCTTTCGGGCCGAGATGTCGACCTTCCGCTCCGTGCCGCTGCAGGGCGATGGCGCCAGCACCCGCGTGTTTGCGCTGGAGGCCACCTCGGGCCACCGCGATACGCCCGGCCCCGTGCAGCGCACCGGGCGCAACCTGGATGCCATGGCCGCGGGCAATGCCTGGTTTGCCGTGCAAGGCCAGGACGGCACCGAGGCCTATACCCGCGCAGGCCATTTCGAGGTGTCCGCCACCGGGCAGTTGCTCACACCCACCGGTTTGCCCGTGCTGTCGGACGGCGGCGCCCCCATTGACCTGCCGCCGGGCGCCGACATCACCCTGGGCTCGGACGGCACCATCACCGCCCGCGTGGGCAACCAGAAACCCCAGGCACTGGGCAAGCTCAAGCTGGCCACGCCCACGCCCGACGACCCGCTCAAGCGCGGCGACGATGGGCTGTTCCGCACCACCTCGGGCGACCCCCTGCCGCAGGACGCCAACGCCCGCATGCTCTCGGGCGCGCTGGAAGGCTCCAACGTGAACGCCGTGGAGTGCATGGTGGGAATGATTGCCGCATCGCGCCAGTTCGAACAGCAAATGCGCCTGCTGCAAACCGCAGAAACCGACGACAAATCCGCCAGCCGATTGCTGAGCACGAATGGCTAAGCCCCAAGGAGTAGCGCACCATGATGAATTCACTCTGGATTGCCAAAACCGGCATGACCGCCCAGCAGACGCAGTTGGACGTGATCTCGCACAACCTGGCCAACGTCTCGACCACGGGCTTCAAGCGCAACAACGCGGTGTTCGAGGATTTGATTTACCAAAACCTGCGCCAGGTGGGCGCCAACACCACCGAGCAGAACCAGTTGCCCACCGGCCTGCACCTGGGCCTGGGCGTGCGCACCGTGGCCACCAGCCGCAATTTCACCCAGGGTTCGCTGCAAGAGACCAAGAACAACCTGGACGTGGCCATCAACGGCAATGGTTTTTTTGAGGTGACCATGCCCGACGGCACCCTCGGCTACACGCGCGATGGTTCTTTCCAGGTGGACGCCCAGGGCCGCCTGGTGACTTCCAGCGGCCTGCCCGTGGCCAATGGCATCACCGTGCCGCCCAATACCCTGAGCGTGAGCATCAGCGCCGATGGGGTGGTTTCGGCTTTGGTATCGGGCAACACCCAGCCGCAGCAGTTGGGGAGCCTGGCCATGTCGAGCTTCATCAACCCGGCGGGCCTGGAGCCCATTGGGCAAAACCTGTTCAAGGAGTCGGCCGCCTCCGGCCAGCCCCAGCAGGGCACGCCGGGCAGCAATGGCCTGGGCTTCATCAAGCAGGGTTTTCTGGAGTCTTCCAACATCAACGTGGTGGAGGAACTGGTCAACATGATCCAGACCCAGCGCGCCTACGAGATGAACTCCAAGGCCATCCAGACTTCCGACCAGATGCTGGCCAAACTCAGCCAGCTGTGATTTGCAAGGACGATCGCCATGTTGCACTCCACGCTTTTTTTCCGCACCGCCCCCTGGGTGGGCGTTTGCGCCTGGCTGACGGGCTGCGCCAGCATGTCGCCCGCCCCGCCCGTGGACGTGCTGCCCACCACGCCGCCGGCACTGACCACCCAGCAGCGCGCCCCCGCGCCTGCGAGCGGCAGCCTGTACAGCCAGGCCAGCTACCGCCCCATGTTCGAAGACCGGCGCGCCCGCCTAGTGGGCGATCTGGTGACCATCCAGATCGTCGAGAACATCACGGCCAGCCAGAAATCTTCTTCGACGGTGGATCGAAACTCCGAAACCTCGGCCGGCATTACCGCGCTGCCTTTTGTGGGCAAAACCTTTACCGACAAGACCAGCCTGGGCGCCAAATCGGCCAATACCTTTGCAGGCAAGGGCGGCACCGAAAGCGCCAACAAGTTCGAGGGCTCCATCACCGCCACCGTGGTCGATGTGCAGCCCAACGGCCACCTGGTGGTCGCTGGCGAAAAGCAGATCGGCGTGAACCCGAACGTGGACGTGCTGCGCTTCTCGGGCACCATCGACCCGCGCATGCTGCAGCCCGGCAGCGTGATTGCATCCACCCAGGTGGCCAATGTGCGCGTGGAATCGCGTGGGCGGGGCGCACAGAATGAGGCGCAGGTGATGGGCTGGATGGGCCGGTTTTTCAATTCCGTGACGCCGTTTTGAGCCGCCGCTGAAAAAACGATTGTTTTGATAGCTGCTGGCGCTTGCCACACAAGCGCCAGCAGCCTTTTTTGCGTCACGGACCTCAGCCGGCCGGGGCAAATGGCCGATAAACCATTGGTTATTCGGGTTTTAGAAATCCGTTGGCACGCCCACAATTGGCTCCATGCAAGCCCTGCCCTATTCCTTCTGGCTGAATTGGCGGCGCCTGGTGGCCCCTTTCACAGCCCCGTTGATGGCCCCTCTGGCGGCCTTGCTGCTGCTGTGCGCCGCCGATGTGGCCCAGGCGGCACGCATCAAGGAAGTCGCCGCCGTGCAAGGCGTGCGCAGCAACCAGCTCACGGGCTACGGCCTAGTGGTGGGCCTGGACGGCACGGGCGACCAAACCACGCAGATGCCCTACACCACCCAGTCCCTGCAGAACTACCTGCAAAACATGGGGGTCAGCCTGCCGCCCAACCTGGCGGGTCAGCTGCAGCTCAAGAACGTGGCGGCCGTCATCGTCACGGCGCAGTTGCCTGCCTTTGCCCAGCCGGGGCAGTTCGTCGATGTGAACGTGTCTTCCATGGGCAACGCCAAATCGCTCAAGGGCGGCACACTGATTGCCACACCGCTGCGCGGCGCCGATGGAGAGGTCTACGCCCTGGCCCAAGGCAACCTGGTCGTGGGCGGTGCGGGGGCATCGTCGGGCGGCAGCAAGGTGCAGATCAACCATTTGAGCGCGGGGCGCGTTCCGCAGGGCGCACAGGTGGAGCGCGCCGTGCCCACGCCATTGCACGAGGGCGACAGCGTGACGCTGGGCCTGAACGCCTCGGACTTCCAGACCGCGCGGCGCGTGGCCCAGGCCATCAACGCCCGCATGGGCGAAGGCCGCGCCCAGGCGCTGGACGGCCGCACCGTGCAGGTGCGCGCACCGGCAGAGCCCAATGCGCGCGTGAATTTCATTGCCGAGCTGGAGGAGTTGTCCATCGAAGACATGGTGCCTTCCGCCAAGGTCGTCATCAACGCGCGCACGGGCTCGGTCGTGCTCAACCAGGCCGTCACCCTGGGGCCCTGCGCCATTGCGCACGGCAACCTGTCCATCGTCATCAGCAGCGCGCCCGTCATCAGCCAGCCTGCACCGCTGTCGCAGGGGCAGACGGTGGTCGCCCAAAAAAGCGATATCCAGATCAACCAGCAGCCCGGCAACATCATCCAGGTGCCCACGTCGGCGCAGCTGTCTGATGTGGTGCGCGCCCTCAACGCCCTGGGCGCCACGCCCCAGGATTTGCTGGCCATTTTGCAGGCCATCAAGGCCTCCGGGGCACTGAACGCCGAGCTGGAGGTCATATGAGTCCGGAGGGTTAAACCATGGCCGTATCCCTGCCCCTTGCCAATCACACCAGCAATACCACTGGGCTGGCGGTCGATGCGCGCTCGCTCGACCGCCTCAAGCTCGACGCCAGCCAGAACGATCCAGCCGCCGTGCGCGAAGCCGCCAAGCAGTTCGAGTCCCTGTTCATGCGCGAGATGATCAAGAGCGTGCGCGAGGCGACCATGAAGTCCGGCCTGCTCGACAGTGCGCAGGGCGATTTGGGCACC
>CAZRFF010000184.1:0-4861 GCA_964599265.1 uncultured Simplicispira sp.
TGCGTGCCCTCGTGGATCATGTTCAGGCGGTTGTCGCGCCAGTACTGCTCCACCGGGAAGTCGCGCGTGTAGCCGTAGCCGCCGTGGATCTGGATGGCCAGCGAGTTGGCCTCCAGGCAGAACTCGCTGGGCCAGCTCTTGGCGATGGGGGTGAGCACCTCCAGCAGCAGCCTGGCCTGGGCGGCGGATTCGGCATCGCCCGTGCGGCCCTCGTCCACCAGCTTGGCGCAGTAGAGATTGAGCGCCAGCGCGCCCTCGCCGTAGCTCTTTTGCGCCAGCAGCATGCGCTTGACGTCGGCATGCTCGATCAGGCGCACCTGGGGGCTGCTGGCGTCCTTGCCGCCCTCGCCGATGGGGCGGCCCTGCAGGCGCGTTTTGGCATAGTCCAGGCTGGCGTAGTAGCCCGCCAGGCCCAGCATGGTGGCGGCCATGCCGATGGCGATGCGCGCCTCGTTCATCATGTGGAACATGCATTTCAGGCCCTCGCCCGGCTTGCCCACCAGGTAGCCGATGGCGCCCGCCCCCCGGCCGTCCAGGCCGCCGCCCTGCCCGGCACACACGGGGTACTTGCCCTCACCAAAGTTCAGCAGCGTGTTGGTGGTGCCACGCCAGCCCAGCTTGTGGTTCAACCCGGCCAACGCCACGTCGTTGCGCTCGCCGGTCAGGTTGCCTTCGGTGTCCACCAGCTTCTTGGGCACGATGAACAACGAGATGCCCTTCACGCCCGGCACCAGCTTGCCGTCGGGCCCCGGGATCTTGGCCAGCACCAGGTGCACGATGTTCTCGGTCAGCTCGTGGTCGCCCGAACTGATCCACATCTTGTTGCCACGCAGGCGGTAGCGCGGGCCCAGCGGGTCGGCCTCGAACCCTTCACCGTCGGCCTCGGCGCGCGTGGTGATGTCCGACAGCGACGAGCCCGCCTGCGGCTCCGACAGGCACATGGTGCCCGCCCAGCGGCCGTTGAACTCGTTGGCAGCAAACACCTGCTGCTGCATCGGCGTGCCGTGCACCAGGATGGCATTGGCATTGCCCGTGGTCAGCAGGTTGGAGCCGATGCTGATCGACGCACAGCCAAAGAAGCTGCCTGCCGCCGACTCCACCACATAGGGCAGTTGCATGCCGCCCAGCTCGTAGTCCTGCGCGGCGCTGAGCATGCCGCTGTCGGCATAGGCCTGGCGCGCATCGGCCGTGCATTGCGGCAGGATGACCTTCTCGCCATCAAAATGCGGCTCCTGCGTATCCACCGTGCGGTTGAACGGCGCGTATTTCTCGCGCGCAATGCGTTCGCAGGTGTCCATCACGGCATCGAAGGTCTCGCGCGAATGGTCGGCAAAGCGCCCGCGCGCGGTGAGCGACTCGGCAGCCAGCCAGTCGTAGAGTAAAAAATCGAGGGTGGAGCGCAGTGGAGAGGTCATAGCGCCAGATTGTGCAATCCTGGCCCCCCAAACCCCTGTCCACTGGGCGACGGGAGGTGCTGAACCACTGTTGCAAGCGCGCCTTATGCGTCGTCTCGGTGGTGGCTTTGCCAGGCAGCAAACTCCAACGGGCGAATACCAAACCGCACGGCATTACCCACATGCAACGCCGCAAACTCGGCCAACACCAACTGGACGAAATGATCCTGCTCCGCCCTTGGCACCGAAGAAGGTATCTTGTCCCTCACGAACGCCTCCGTTGCCGGTTCACTTTGCCTGACGATGGCGGCCACCGCCTCGGCCAGCGCCTGTCGGTGGCGCAGCCGAAAGATGTCTGGAGGCACCAGGTTCTGTTTGACGGCGACGTACTGCTGGCACGAGCGTTCGTAGGCCCAAACAAACACGTCGCGCAACAACTCCACCCGGTTCAGTTCGTACACGCCCAGCATCGCGTCCACATAAGCCTGCTGCGGCACGTCAATGAAAGACAACGGACACAGGTTGTGCCGGATGAACGGAATGTTGGCCACCAGCCTGGATACGCGCTTATTCACGTCCTCGAACGGCTGCAGGTACGGCAAGTGCACCATCAAAAAAAAGGCCTGCTCGAACGGGTCGGTGATCTCTGCCGCCATCTGCACCACGATGCCCAGCAGCTCCTCCAGCCGCTGTGGCAGTGCCATGGGCAAGTACACGCTGCCACCAATCTCCACCGCACGGCGGCGGATACGGCCGACGGTTGCCGGGTCTGCCATCAGACCGTCCGACAGGAACGCATGCAGCGCGATCAAGGTGTCGAATTGCACGCTGGCGTTTTCGGGCGTGAGCACCAGGTATTCGATGGCCTGCTTGTGGTTCAGGATCATCTGCGTTTCCAGCGCATCCTTGCCTTCGGCGGCTTGCCCGTACGCAATCAGCCGCTCGGTGTCCAAGCGGCTATAAGTGTTGCCTTCCAGATGCGACGAAGCCCATGACAGGTCAATCAGCAGCCGGTGGAAAATGTCCTTGGCGAAGGTGCCGGCAGGTGTTTGATCCGCTGGTGAGCGGCCCAAGGCATGCAACTGCCCACGCAGATCCGGCGGCAGGTACGCTGTGTGGTTCGGATGGTATTGTTCCAAAAACGCCTGCCGATAACCAACAGGGCTGCGCAGGTGGCGCGGCTGGGAAACGTAGGCACGTACCTCCGCCCCGGCGGGAGAAACAGGTACATAGTCCTGCGTCGGAACTAGAAGCAATGGCTGTGCTGGGGCAGCAGCCAGGCCAACAGCCTCCGATAAGCGGCGGTAACGGGTAGCACGCCGTTCACCCAGCATTTCGATGCGTTGCTGCTCCACCAGCAAGGCCAAGCGGCGCTGCAAGGTACGGCGTTGGTAGCGATGGCCCAGTTTCTGCCCAATCGCTTCAATGCCCATTCCGTCAGGCACACCGCCGATCAGCTCAACGAGCATGTCCAACTCTTGGGGTGGGGTGACGCGCGGCATGGAGGATGCTCCGTGAAAGGCAAATTACGACAGATAAAGTGTCGCAAAGCATTTTATGCGACAAATTAAACGCCGTACAAACCAAATTGTGCGACACAATCGCTGAACACATTCCAAGCAAGGGCCTCTTTACCGCGTCACACCACGGCCCCTACCAGCTCATCCATCCGCCTGATCCACCAACGCCACCGGCAGCGCCTTGCTGGGCTTGACGCCCAGTTCCCGCAGCATTTCGGCCTGGCGGATGACGTTGCCTTTGTTCTGGCTGAGTTTGTTGAAGGCCTTGGTATAGGCATCCTGGGCCTGTGTCAGATTTTTGCCCACGCGCTCCAGGTCTTCGACAAAGCCGGCCAGCCGGTCATAAAGCTCGGCGCCGCGTTTGGCAATGTCCTGGGCGTTGCGGCTTTGGGCTTCTTGGCGCCACAGGTGGGCCACGGTGCGCACCACAAAAAGCAGCGTGGAAGGGCTGACCAGCAGCACGTTCTTGTTCCAGGCATCGCTGTAGAGCTGGCTGTCGGACGTGACGGCCAGCATGAAGGCCGGCTCGATGGGCACGAACATGAGCACGAAATCGAGCGACTGCAAGCCGTGCAATTGCTGGTAGTTGCGCTCGGCCAGGCCCTTGATGTGCTGGCGCACCGAGTCGAGGTGGCGGCGCAGGGCGGCGGCGCGCTGCAGGTCGTCCTCGGCGCTGGCGTATTCCTCGTAGGCCAGCAGCGAGACTTTGGCGTCCACCACCAGGTGCCGCCCTTCGGGCAGGTGGATGACCACATCCGGCTGGGCGCGCGAGCCATCTTCGCGCTGGTGGTTTTCCTGCACCTCGTACTCCACGCCCCGGCGCAGGCCGGCAAGCTCCAGCACGCGCTCCAAAATCAGTTCACCCCAATTGCCCTGGGCCTTGGTCGAACCCTTGAGGGCCTGGGTCAGGTTTTTGGCCTCCTGGCTCAGGGTCTGGTTCAGGCCCATGAGCTGGTGCACCTGCTGGCTCAGGGCCGAGCGCTGCTTGCCCTCGGCATCGTAAAAATGCTCCACCTTGCCCTGGAACTCTTGCAAGCGCATGCGCAGCGGGTCGAGCAGTTGGCCCAGGTGCTGCTGGTTTTGCTCGGCAAAGCGTTTGCCTTTTTCTTCCAGAATGTCGTTGGCCAGATTTTTGAACTGGTGCGTGAGGGCCTCGCGCGCTTCGCTTAAAAGCTGCAATTTTTCTTCGGCGCTGCGCCGCTCGGCGTCCCTCTGCGTGGCCTGGGCCGCCAACTGGTTTTGCAGCTCGGCCGCCTGGGCGCGGGCGGCCTGGGTTTGCGCGGCCTGTTCGCTGCACTGGGCCTGCAATTCGGGCAAGCGCGCAGCACGCTCGGCCATCTGGGCACGCTCGTCACGGGCCACATCCAGCGCCTCGCGCCAGCCATCGGCCTGGGCGCGCAACTGCTGCAGTTCGGCCAGCAGGCTGGCGCGCTCGGCCTCCAGCGAGCGCACCCGCTCCTGCGCCGTGGCCATGTGCACATTGGCTGCGGCCTGCACCTCGGCCTGCGCCTGGCTGCGCGCCTGCGCCACGGCAAGCTCCAACTGCTGCTGGGCCTCGCGCCGGGCACGGGCTGCGCCCAGCAGCCAGCCCCCCATCAGGGCCAGGGCGCACAACAAAAGCGCCGCCACAGCGGCCAGGGTTTCGGTATTGCTCATGGCTTGGGTTGGTTCACGGGCGTCAGCGGTCCGCGCCCGTCAAAAAAAGCGATCAAATTGTCCGCAGCCAGATTGGCCATGGCCAGGCGGGTACGCACCGTGGCGCTGGCGATGTGCGGGGTGAGCACGACATTGGGCAAGGTGAGCAAGTCCGGGTGCACCGCCGGCTCGCCTTCAAACACGTCCAGCCCGGCGGCGGCAACGCGCCCTTCGCGCAGGGCCCGCGCCAGCGCGGCATCGTCCACAATGCCGCCGCGCGCAATGTTCACCAGCGTGGCGGTGGGCTGCATC
>CAZRFF010000185.1:0-4814 GCA_964599265.1 uncultured Simplicispira sp.
CGGCGGTGCGGCGGGTTCGGCGGCTTGTGGTGCGGGTGTGGGTGTGGGTGTGGGTGTGGGTGTGGGTGTGGGTGTGGGGGCTGCGACAGGTGCCATCGCAGGGGGGGGCGCCAGGGTGGGTTCGGGTGCGGTGGCCGGCGGCGCGGCTGCTGGGATGGGCCTGGGCGCAGGGGCTTGGGGCTGTGGCGCAGGTTCGGCGGTGGCTGGAATGGGGGCAGGAGCCGGGGCCGTGGGTGCGGCCGCAGGCGGAGCCATCAATGGGGCCAGGGGCGTGACGGGCTTGTTCAGCCAGCCCAGCAGCCCCCCGGAACCGGTGTCGGCAGCGCTGGCGGCTGGGGGCACGTTCGCTGCAGCCGCTGCCGGGGGAGGAGCCGCGGTTGCGGTGGCCGCAGCTTCGTGGGGCGCGGCAGCGCCGGCGCTGGTTTCAGGCAGCGGGGCTGGGGGGGGATTTTTTTTAAAAAAACTGAACATTGCGGGGTTCGTAGAATCACTGCATTCTATGAAACGCGCCACCACCCTCTGGGCCCTAGGGGCCTGCCTCCATGTCGCAGCCGTTTGGGCGCAACCCGTGCGCGCCCCACAGGCGCCTGCTTCCAGCGCTGCGCAGCCCGCCGGGCCGCAGCAATTTCAACTGGCCAATGGCATGCAGCTCATCGTGCAGCCAGACCGGCGCGCGCCCACGGCGGTGCACATGGTCTGGGTGCGCACGGGCTCCATGGACGAAGTGGACGGCACCTCGGGCGTGGCCCATGCGCTGGAACACATGATGTTCAAGGGCACGCCCACCGTGCCTGCGGGCGATTTTTCACGCCGCGTGGCGGCGCTGGGCGGGTCGGAAAACGCCTTCACCAGCCTGGATTACACAGGCTACTTCCAGCAAATCCCGGCCAGCCGCCTGGAAGACGTGATGCGCCTGGAGGCCGACCGCTTTGCCAACAACCAGTGGGCCGATGAGGAATTCAAAAAAGAAATCGAGGTGGTCAAAGAGGAGCGCCGCATGCGCACCGAGGACCAGCCCCGGGCCTTGCTGTGGGAGCAGTTGAGCGCGGCCGCTTTTACCGCTTCACCCTACCGCCGTCCCATCGTGGGCTGGATGAGCGACCTGGACGCAATGGTGCCCGACGACGTGCGCCAGTTCCATCGCCAGTGGTACGTGCCCGCCAATGCCGTGGTGGTGGTGGCGGGCGATGTGGATGCGGCGCAGGTGCGGGCGCTGGCCGAAAAATACTACGGCAGCATCCCCACCCGCGCCGTGCCCGTACGCAAGCCGCGCACCGAGCCCGTGCAGCGCGGCCTGCGCCGTATTGAGGTCAAGGCGCCGGCCGAGCAGGCCTATGTGGCGCTGGCCTTCCGCGCCCCGCGCCTGTCTTCGCCGGACGCGCAAAGCGCGGAAGACCAGGATGCGCTGGCGCTGGTGGTGCTCTCGGCCGTGCTCAGCGGTTATGACGGCGCACGCCTGGAGCGCGCCCTGACCCAGGGGCCGCAGCGCGTGGCCGACAGCGCCGATAGCGGCGCCTCGGTGATGGGGCGCGGGCCGGGGCAGTTTGTGTTCACGGCCATCCCCGCCAAAGGCAAAGCGCCCCAGCAGGTGCAAGATGCCCTGCGCGCCGAACTGGCCCGCCTGGCCCGCGATGGTGTGAATGCGGCCGAACTCGACCGCGTGAAAACCCAATGGATCGCCAGCAAGGTGTACGAGCGCGATTCGGTGTTTCGCCAGGCCATGGTGCTGGGCCAGCACTGGGTGCAGGGCTGGCCGCTGGACGCCGAAGACCGCCTGTTGGCGCGCCTGCGCGCCGTGACGCCCGAGCAGGTGCAGTCGGTGGCCAAGCGCTACTTTGGCGACGACCAGCTCACCGTGGCCACGCTGCTGCCCCAGCCCTTGCCGCAGGGTGCCAAGCGTGCCGCCCCCGCAGCGCCCGATGCGGCGCACCGCCGTTGATGGCGGGTTTTGCCAACCCTACGGGATGTTTATGAAAAACATAAAAACAATAGCTGCTCGCGCTTTATTGGTGGGCACAACAGCCCTTTTTGGCTTGAAACCTGCCTGGGCCCTCTTGCCCATAGAGCATTGGCAGGAACCCAGTGGCGCACAGGTGTGGCTGGTGCAAAGCCCTGCCATCCCCATGGTGGATGTGCAAATCGACTTCGACACTGGCAGCCGCCGCGACCCGCGCGAGCAGGCGGGCCTGGCGCAGGCGGCGGCGGGCATGGTCTCTAAAGGGGTGCGTGCCGGGCGGGGTTTTGCCGCGCTGGACGAGAACGCCCTGGGCGAGGCCTGGGCCGACCTGGGGGCGCAGTTCGAGGCGGGCGCCGGGCGTGATGCCTTGAGCTTTTCGCTGCGTTCGCTCACCGAACCGGCACTGCTGGACAAGGCCGTGTACCTGGCTGCCCGCGAAATGGCCGAGCCTACCTTCCCGGCCGAGGTGTGGGAGCGCGAACGCGCCCGCTGGAGCGCGGCCATCCAGGAATCCGACACCCGCCCCGGCACGGTAGCGACCAAGGCCTTTGCCCAGGCCGTGTATGGCACGCACCCGTATGGGCAGATCCCTTCGGCCGAAACATTGGCGCGCATAGGGGCGGCTGATTTGCAGCGCTACCACGCCCGCTACCTGGACGCCTGCCGCGCCCGCGTGCACATCGTCGGCGCGGTCGAGCGCGCCCAGGCCAAGCTGCTGGTGGCAGCGCTCTTGTCGCGCCTGCCGGCATCCAGCCCTTGCGCCGGGTTGCCTGCCGTGCCCGAAGTGGCGCCGCTGCAGGCAGCGGTGGAAAAGCGCATTCCCTTTGCCTCGGCCCAGGCGCATGTGCTCATCGGCCAGCCGGGCTTTGCGCGCAAAGACCCCGATTTTCTGGCCCTGCTGGTGGGTAACCACATTCTGGGGGGCGGGGGCTTTGTGTCGCGCCTGACCGAAGAAGTGCGTGAAAAGCGCGGTCTCTCGTACAGCGTGTACAGCGGTTTTTCGCCGGGGCTGAACGCGGGGTCCTTCACCATCGGTCTGCAGACCCGGCCCGACCAGGCGGCGCAGGCCCTGCAGGTGGCGCGCGAGGTGCTGGCGCGCTTTGTGGCCGAAGGCCCGACCGAAGAAGAACTGCGCGCCGCCAAGGACAACCTGGTGGGCGGGTTTGCCCTGCGCATCGACAGCAACAAAAAGCTGCTGGGCAACGTGGTCAACATCGCCACCTACGGCCTGCCGCTGGACTACCTGGACGGCTGGACGCGCCGCGTGGAGGCGCTCACCGTGGCCGACGTCAAGGCGGCCATGGCGCGCAAGCTCCAGCCCGAGCGCATGGTCACCGTGGTCGTGGGCGCCCAGCCATGAGCAACCGCCTGAGCCCCGCCCAGGTGCAGCGCGCTTTGCGGGCCACGGCGCAGGCCGCACCTGTACCCGCACCCGCACGGCCCCAGCGCCGATCGGCCCAGGGTGCCAGCCCTGGCGCCAGCGACGCCCCCGTTGTGCTGGCCCGGGGGGCGGGCGAGATCCGCATCATTGGCGGGCAATGGAAGCGCACCCGCCTGCCCGTGCCGCAGCGCCCCGGCCTGCGCCCCACGCCCGACCGCGTGCGCGAGACGCTGTTCAACTGGCTGGGCCAGGACCTGAGCGGCTGGCGCGTGCTGGACGCCTTTGCCGGCACTGGCGCCCTGGGGCTGGAGGCCGCATCGCGCGGCGCTGCATCGGTGCTGCTGGTGGAGCAGGACGCCGACCTGCTGGCACGCCTGCAGCAGCATGTGCAGCGCCTGCAGGCCGCCAGCGTGCAACTGCGCCGGGGCGATGGCGTGGCGGCCCTGCGTCAGTGCGCCTCCGCCAGCCTGGACCTGGTACTGCTGGACCCGCCGTTCGACAGCGCCCTGTTCCTGCCCGCGCTGCAGGCGGCGGCGCAGGCCGTGGGCCCCCAGGGGTGGGTGTACCTGGAAGCCCCGCAAGCCTGGGACGAAGCCGCCCTGGCCCCCCTGGGGCTGGCACTGCACCGCCACCTGCACGCCGGTGCGGTGCATGCGCACCTGCTGCGCCTGGCGTGAGCGACCCACGCTAGGGGAGGCGCAGGCCAGCGGGGCAGGGGAGTCCGTTTTTTAGATGCGTGGCCCGGATATTTCACGCATCTCCCCAACGAACAGTCGGCCGACTGGGATCGGGCGTATCAGAGCGCCTGGATCATGGCGTGCGCGAAGGTCTGCGCGGCGAATGCGACCTGTGCCTGCAGCCGTGCGTTGCGCGAAATCGCAGGTGGTGATTTCCATGGAATCTTTACCCGGCATCTCCAGCCGTGAAGAAGAGCCGGAGAGTAGCATCAGGCTGTTCGAGGTGTCTTTCGACGCATGGGCGAGACAGGAGCCAACGTGTCGACCGGTTACCATTTACCCGCAAGAAAAGGAAAACCCCCTTGGCTCGTTGGAACAATTCGCTGCAGACCCGCGCTGAGATCCAGCGCCTCAAGCGGGATGCTGTCATCCACGAAGCAGGCAAAGCGTTCAGCGAACGCGGCTACCACGACACGTCCCTCGACGACATCGCAAAGGCTCTCGGTGTATCCAAAGGCACGCTCTACAACTACGTCAAGGACAAGCAGGAGATTCTTTTCGAGCTTCACAGGCTGGCGGGAGATATCGGAAGCCACGCATTCGCTGCCGCCCGAGCCGAGGGTGGCACTGGCGCGCAGATGCTCCGAAGCTCGCTGGTGCGGTTCATTTACGGGTTGACCGAGCAACTCGGCGCGTGCCGGGTGCTCATGGAGTTCGACGCCCTGAAACCGGAAGATCGCATCCAGGCAAAAAAAATCCGCGATGCGTTCGAGAGTTCCTTCGTCGAATTCATTCAAGC
>CAZRFF010000186.1:0-4788 GCA_964599265.1 uncultured Simplicispira sp.
CCTGGACCTGGACGTGGTGGCCGAAGGGGTGGAGACGGCGGGGCAGCTGGGCTTTTTGCGGCTGCATGGCTGCGAGCAGTTCCAGGGGTATTTGTTTGGGCGGCCCGTGCCACCCGAGGTGTTTGAGCACGACATCCGTGGCGACCGCGCCGGGTATTTTGAGCATGTTTTGTGACGGTGCTGGCCTTTGAAGCCCCGGCACAATCGGGGGCATGAGCAAGCAGTTGTTGATTGCCGGTGGCGGTATCGGCGGTATGGCCGCCGCGCTGGCTGGGGCTGACGCCGGCTGGGAGGTGCGCCTGTTCGAGCGGGCCCCGGTGTTTTCCGAAGTGGGTGCTGGCGTGCAACTGGGCCCCAACGCCGTGCGTTGCCTGCAGGCTTGGGGGCTGGAGTCTGCTTTGCGCCAGGTGGCGGCATTCCCAGGGCAATTGCAGGTACGCAGCGCCCTGTCTGGCGATGTGCTGGCCACCTTGCCGCTGGGGGCGCACGCAGAGCGCCGCTACGGCGCACCCTACGCCACCATCCACCGTGCTGACCTGCACGGTCTGCTGTGGCACGCTGTGCAGCAGCGCCCCGCCGTGCAGATCAACCTGGGCCACGCCATCGCGCAGCACACGGACACGGGCAGTGCCGTGCTGGTGCAGGTGGACGATGGCAAGGGTCAGGCCAAGCCGGTCGAGGGCGATGCCCTGATCGGCGCCGACGGCCTGTGGAGCCGCACCCGCGCCCACACCTGGCAGGACGGCAGCCCCCGCGCCACCGGGCACCTGGCCTACCGCGCCCTGGTACCCGCGCAGGCGCTGCCTGCCGTGTGGCGCGGGCAGGTCACCGCCTGGCTTGGGCCGCGCCTGCATGCCGTGCATTACCCCGTGTGTGGGGGGGATTGGATGAACCTCGTGGCCATCGTCCATGGCAGCCCTCCGCAGGACCTGGAGCACTGGGACCATGCCGCCAATGCCGCCGGCCTGGCCCAGGCCCTGCAAGGCACCCACCCGGCCTTGCAGGCCGTGGTGCACAGCGTGGCCGACGCGGGCCTGGGCTGGCGGCTGTGGCCCTTGTGCGACCGCGTGCCCATGCAAAGCCCCGATGCCATGGCGCGTGGCCTGGTGGCCCTGCTGGGCGACGCGGCCCACCCCATGCCGCCCTACCTGGCCCAGGGCGCAGGCATGGCTCTGGAAGATGCCACCCAACTGCAGGTTGCCTTGGCCCAGGAAGAACTGGAATTGCCCCTGCGCCTGCGCCGCTATGCGCTCAACCGCTGGCAGCGCGCCGCGCGCGTGCAGGCGCGCTCGCAACGCAACGGGCGCATCTTCCATGCCACGGGGCTGGTGCGCTGGGGGCGTGATCTGGGGCTGCGTTTGTTCGGCGAACGTCTGCTGGATGTGCCCTGGCTCTACCGGGGCGACCCGATGGATGCAGTGGCGCGGTAGTTTGCTATTTAAAACATAGCTATTGCGTGCACCCCGGCGCCCGGTACACCAGCACCTTGAGCGCCCGCTCGGGCGCCATGTCGGCAAAGGCGGCGGGATTGGCCACGCGCTCCACGTACTGCAGCGCGGGGGCCTGTTCCTGTACCTGCTGGCGCAGGAAGGCGCTGTCCAGCTCGGGGGCGTTGAGGCACAGCAGGGCGTGGCCGCCGGGGGCCAGCAGGCCGGGCAGGCGGCGCAGCAGGCGTGCGTAGTCCTTGGTGGCCACGAAGCTGCCTTTCTGGTAGCTGGGCGGGTCGATGATGGTCAGGCCGTAGGGGCCGTGGCGCGTGATCTTGCCCCAGGAGCTGAAGATGTCGTGGTCCCAGAACAGGGCGCCTGCCTCCAGCCCGTTGAGCCGGTGGTTCTGCCGCCCCGTGGCCAGCGCGCCGCCGGCCATGTCCACGTTGACCACCTGGGCCGCGCCCGCGCGCAGCGCCGCCACCGAGAACGCGCAGGTGTAGGCAAACAGGTTGAGCACGCGCAGGCCGGGGTGCTGGGCGGCGTGGCGCCGCACCCAGCGGCGGCCTTCGGCCATGTCCAAAAACAGGCCATGGTTTTGTCCGCGCAGCACGTGCACCAGGTAGCTGGCACCGTCCTCCTGCACTACGTGCGGCTCGGGCACTTGGCCCGCCATGGTGCGGGTTTCGCGCTGCTGTGGGTGGCGGCACTGGTACACCCAGTGCAGCGCGGCGCCGGGCGCCAGCGTGGCCCAGCGCGCTTGCAGGGCCTGGTGCACGGCGGCCAGCAGGGCGTCGTCTGCGGGTTCAAAGCTGGTGAACACCCACACGGGCGGGTAGGCGTCCAGCGTCCAGCCCTCGCAGCCGGGGTGCAGGCCGCCACGGCCGTGGAAGATGCGGCAGGCCTCGGTGGGCAAAGGGGCGGCGGCAATGGCGTCGAGCAGGGCTTGCATGGCGGGGGGACGGGTTCACAGGGCGCGCAGCACGGCACGCACGGGTGAGGCGTCGGCGGTGCTGAGCTTGAGCGGCAGGGCGATGAGTTCGTAGTCGCCCTCGGGCACGGCGTCCAGCAGCAGGTTCTCCAGCACGCGCAGGCCGCGCTGGCGCAGCACCTGGTGGCTGGGCAGGGCGGTGCTGTCGGCGGGGTCCACGCTGGGGGTGTCCACGCCCACAAGCAGCACGCCGCGGTCGGCCAGCCGTTCCAGCAGGGCCGGGGCCAGGGCGCGGAAATGGGCGTCCCAGTGCTCGGGCGCGGGGTGCTGGGGTGTGCGCACCAGCAGGCGCGGGGGCAGGGTGGCATCCAGGGCATGGGCCAGGTCGGCCTCTTGCACCAGCGCGGCGCGGCCCTGGGCGCGCACTACGCGGCAAGGGCCCAGAAAGGGCTCCAGCGCCAGGGCGCCCACGGCGGTGCCCTGGGGGTCGTAGTGCAGCGGCGCGTCGGCGTGCGCGCCCAGGTGGGTGCTGAGGGTGAGCGTGCCCACGTTGACCGCGCAGCCCGGGCCCAGGGTGCTGGTCCAGTGCAGTTGCAGGGGTGTGTCGCCAGGGTACACCGGCGTGCCGGGGTGCAGGGTGGGGGAGATGTCCCAAAGGCGAGGCATGGGGCATTATCCCGCGCCCGCCCGGGGCTTGGTCCAGCGCAAGGCAGCAAGGGGCAGACCACCGCGCGTCTTTTTTTGGGGCTTTTGAGGCAGAGGCGGCCGATTACATAATGTTTAATGGCTTTTATTCAGGGTGCTATGCAAGCAGCGGTTCCCCAGGCCGTTCAGGCACCAGCGGTGGCAGGTGACACCAGCCTGGCTGACCTGTCCCTGCGCACCGATGCCTGGGTGCACGGCCTGTGCGCCATCGCTGAACGCAAGGGGGGCGATCACCCTCGCTGTATCTTATAAAGTCGGTCGTCCCATTTTTGAATAACAAGGATCTGCCATGCCATCGCTCAAATCTAGCCTTTACTTTCAACTGGTGCGGTGGTCACTGGGTAGATTCAGGAAGCGCAACCTGCCGCTTCCTCAAGCGCGAGCGGAGAGAGACCGCCAGAGCCTGCGCCTGTTCAAAGTGCAACCCGGCGTCGTTGCCGAAGCCTGCTCCATTGGCTCCCTACCCGGACAGTGGCTGATCCCCAATCCCAAGAGCGCAAATGGCGCGCTGCTCTACCTGCACGGCGGCGCCTATGTGCTTGGCTCCATCCTGTCACACCAGGGCTTGGCGTCTCGGCTGGCCGCTGCTGCACAAGCTCCATGCCTGATCATCGACTATCGTCTTGCGCCCGAGAGCCCGTTCCCTGCTGCATTGGACGATGCTTTCGCTGCGTACAGCCATTTGCTTGAAGAGAACCCGCAACGACCGATTGCCATCGCCGGTGATTCTGCCGGCGGTGGTTTGGCGTTGGCGCTGGCGCTTCGAATTCGTGAAAGAAGCGTCCAGGCGCCTGCCGCGCTGGGCTTGATGTCGCCCTGGACCGACTTGACCCTGAGCAACCCCACGCACCGGTCAAAGGCCACAGTGGATCCCTACTTTCCAGACACAAGCTTCCTCAACAGCTCTGCTCAGGCCTACGCCGGTTCACACGCCCTGAGTGACCCATTTCTATCCCCTCTATTCGCCGACCTTTCCAATCTGCCGCCCACACTGATTCACGTTGGGGAGCGCGAAGCGCTCCTGGATGACTCCTTGCTGCTCGGACAACGGATGGTTCAATCTGGAGTAGCGGCTGAGGTGAAGCAATATCCCGGGATGTGGCACGTTTGGCAGGCGTTCGGTGGCAAATTCAGAGAGGCCGATGCATCCATCGCCGAGATGGGAATGTTCATGCGGCGATATTTGGATGGCTTTGGGGTACACCATTGAATCAGGCAATCGCAGGCTCGCGGATATGGCGGTCTCACTCACGCTAGAGGCCAATTCCCCGTTCAGTTATCAGGGTAGGCACCCAGCCCATGGCGTAGGCGCGCACGTTCGCAGGCCGGGCTGCCGGGCGCGAATTCGCGGCAGGGCGAGGGGCGCCATTCGTAAATGCCGCAGGCGGCCTGCGTGCCCACCTTGCCGGTGAGGGCAGCGCAGCGTGGCGGGCTGTGGTCGGTGCCGCGCATGCGGCGCAGGGTGTCGGTCACTTCCACGGCGAGGCCGTCGGGCACGTCACCGCCCAGCGCCTGGGTTTCGTGCACCGAGAAGTCCACGCGAAAGCTCGCGCAGCAGGCGCCGCAGGTCAGGCAAGGGTGGGTCATGGGCGGGGTGGCGTGTGCAGCGCGGCCAGGGCGCGCTCCAGGTTCTGGCGGGCGGGGGCTTCGCAGCGTTCGTGGAACCAGTCGGTGCCATAGATGCGCGGCCGCTCCAGAAAGCCGCGCAGTACCGCGCTGCGGCCC
>CAZRFF010000187.1:0-4751 GCA_964599265.1 uncultured Simplicispira sp.
CCAAGGCGGGCGACACCTACTTTGCCACCAGCGACATCGGCTGGGTGGTGGGGCTCAGCTACATCATCTACGGCCCGCTGCTGGCGGGCATGGCCACCATCATGTACGAGGGCCTGCCCACCCGCCCCGATGCCGGCGTGTGGTGGAGCATTGTCGAAAAGTACCGCGTCACGCACATGTTCTCGGCCCCCACGGCCGTGCGCGTGCTCAAGAAGCAAGACCCGGCTTACCTCAAAAAGTACGACCTCAGCAGCCTGCAGGCCCTGTGGCTGGCCGGTGAGCCGCTGGACGAGCCCACGGCCCAGTGGATCAGCGATGCGCTGCAGGTGCCCATCATCGACAACTACTGGCAAACCGAAACGGGCTGGCCCATCCTCACGCTGTGCAACGGCGTGGAGAAGCAGGGCACGCGCTTCGGCAGCCCGGGCAAGGCGGTGTACGGCTACAACGTCAAACTCATTGATGAGGCCACGGGCCAGGAGCTGACCGAGCCCAACCAGAAAGGCGTGGTCGCCATTGAAGGGCCGTTGCCCCCCGGCTGCATGCAAACCGTATGGCGTGATGATGAGCGTTTCGTCAACACCTACTGGAAGAGCATCCCCGGCCGCATGGTCTACAGCACCTTTGACTGGGGCATCCGCGATGCCGATGGCTACTACTTCATCCTGGGCCGCACCGACGACGTGATCAACGTGGCCGGCCACCGCCTGGGTACGCGTGAGATCGAGGAATGCATTGCCTCGCACCCCAACATCGCCGAAGTGGCCGTGGTGGGCGTGGCCGATGCGCTCAAGGGCCAGGTGGCCCTGGCCTTTGCCGTGCCCAAAAATGCCGAAGGGCTGGATGTGCAGGAAGCACGCCTCAAGCTCGAAGGGGAGGTGATGAAGGTCGTCGATGGCCAGATGGGCGCCGTGGCGCGGCCCGCGCGCGTGCATTTTGTGACGGTGCTGCCCAAGACCCGCAGCGGCAAGGTGTTGCGCCGTGCGCTGCAAGCCGTGGCCGAGCGGCGCGACGCGGGCGACCTCACCACCATGGAAGACCCCGCCGCCCTGGCGCAAATCAAGGCGTTGGTGGAGGGCTGATCTACCGTTGCCACTCCAGCGGGCACTGCCAGGTCCGGCTCCAGAGCACGAATTCCTCTGGCGGCATGGGCTTGGCAATGTGATAACCCTGGGCCAAGGGGCAGCCCAGCTGCACCAGCAGCTGGCCTTGGTCCAGGGTTTCTACCCCTTCGGCCACGGCGCGGTAGCCAAATGAGCGTGCCAGGCCGATCACGCCCTGCACGATGGCCAGATCGCCCGCGTCGCCCATCATGCCGCGCACAAAGCTCTGGTCCACCTTGAGCGTGGTCAGCGGCAGGCGGCGCAGGTAGGAGAGGGACGAATACCCGGTGCCAAAATCGTCCAGCGCCACGCCCACACCCAGTGTGCGCAGCTCCCCCAGGGTCTGTGCCACGGGTTCGATGTGGTAGAGCGCTGCGGTTTCGGTGATTTCCACCTCCAGCAGTTCGGGGGCGATGTCGCTGTGCTGGCGCAGTTCGGCAGCCATCCACTGCGCAAAGTCGGGCTGCTGCAGGTGCGGCGCAGAGATGTTGATGCTCAAGGGAATGCGCATGCCCTGGGCCTGCAGGCTGCGCAGCAGCTTGAGGCCTGTTTTCAACACCCACATGCCAAAGGGCACTTCCAGTTCGGTGCCCTCCAGCTGGGGCAAAAACGCCCCCGGCGCCAGCACGCCTTTTTCTGGGTGGCGCCAGCGGGCCAGGGCTTCCGCGCCCACCACGGTGCCTTGGTGCATGTCCACCTTGGGCTGCAGAAAGAGTTCGAATTCGCCTTGCGCCAAAGCCTGGCGCAGGCGCTGTATCTGCTCGCGGGTTTCGCGCGACTGGCGCTCCTGCGTCAGGTCGAATTCGTGCAGGCGGTTGCGCCCGGCCTGTTTGGCGGCGTACATGGCCTGGTCGGCATGGCGCAGCAGGGTGTCGGCGTCGGAGTCGTCTTGTGGGTACAGGGTAAAGCCGATGCTGGCCGTCACGTCCATGCGGTGCGCGCCAATTTGGTAGGGCGTGGCCAGGCTTTGCATGGCCTGGGTGAGCAGTTGGCGTGCTTGCTGCACGTTTTGCAGGGTGGGCAGGAGGATGGCAAATTCGTCCCCGCCCAAACGGGCCACGCAGTCTTGCTGGCGCAGCGCCCGCGTCAGGCGCTGGGCGGCCACCACCAGCAGGCGGTCGCCTGCATCGTGGCCCAGGCGGTCGTTCACGGGCTTGAAGCCATCCAGGTCCAGGTAGGCCACGCCCAGCAGGCTGCCCATCTGGCGCGTCTGCTCCATGGTTTCGTCCATTTTGCGGGCAAACATGGCGCGGTTGGGCAGGCCGGTGAGTGTGTCGTAGTGTGCAAGGCGGCGCAGCAGGTTTTCTTGCTCGCGTTGGGCGGTCACGTCCATGGCAATGCCCAGCATGCGCAGGGGCTGGCCTTCGGCGTCCTGATGGATGATCTTGCCGATGTTGCGAATCCAGCGGTGTTTTTCGTGGGCGTTGCGGTTGCGCACGGTCACATCGAAGGGGGTGTCGGGCTCGCGGGCATGGCGCTCCACTTCGGTGGTGAGCTGCAGCACCTCTTCGGGGTCCAGGGGTGCAGACCACAGAAAGGCGGGGCCTTGCATCGTGCCCTCGGGCATGCCCAACATGCTGCGCCAGCGTTCGTTGCCGGTGATCATGCCGCTGTGCAGGTTCCAGTCCCACAGGCCCAGTGCGGCGGTGGACAGCGCCAGCGAGAACACCGCTTCGCGTTCGCGCACGGCTTCTTCCTGCTGCTTGCGCTCGGTAATGTCTTGCAGTGCCACCAGCCTGCAAACTTGCCCATCCAGCTCGGCGAAGCGCATGGACATGAGAACCGTGCGCTGGCTGCCGTCGCGCACGGTCACGACCAGCTCTTGCCCTTCAATTTGGCCGGTGGGCTGCATTTGCTGCGCCAATGCCGAGAGCATGGCTTGGTTGATAAAACCCACCTCGGCCACGCTGCGGCCCAGGATGTCTTGGCGGGGGTAGCCAAACAAGGCTTCAAATGCGGGGTTGACCTCCAAAAGCACCCCATCGCCGCGCCGTACCAGGCACATGGGGGGCAGCAGATGGAAGATGCGGGTAAAGCGGTCTTCGGATTGGTGCAGGCGCTGCTCGGCGCGCTTGTGCGCGTCAATGTCCTGCATCACCCCGCGAAAACCAATCAAGTGCCCGTCTTGCAATACGGGCTCGCCGTAGGCACGCCCCCAAAATGTGCTGCCGTCGGGCCGCAGCAGTTCCAGCTCCATGCCCCAGGGGCGGTGGTGGTGGGTGGCCTCGCGGATGGCGCGACGCATGGCATCGCGCCATGGCGGCGCCACGCAGGTGTGGATGTAGTTGGGCGGCGGCGTATCGCTGTGCGGCAGGCCGTGGATATCAAAGCACACGCCAGACCAGAATACCAGGCCGCGGTCGAGGCGGTCTTCCCAATAGCCCAGCCGGGCCATGCGTCCGGCCTGGTCCAGGGCATCGTTTTTGGCCTGCAATTGGCGCAGGGCCTGCTCTTCGGTGCTGGTGTCGTGGAAAACGAAGACCAGGCAATCTTCACCGCCAATGCGTACGGGTTGGGCCGACATGGTGCCCGGAGCAACCTCGGTGCCTCGGCGCACCCGCATGGGCAGCTTGTCGACCTTGCCGTGCTGGTGCAGTGCATCGACCAGTTTCGTGCGTTCTTCCTGGGTGGCCCAGATGTGCAGTTCTGCCGATGTCCGTCCAATGATTTGCCCGCGCTCCAGGCCAAAGTACTGGCAAAACGCGGGGTTGACTTCGAGGTACAGGCCATCGGCTAGTCGGCTAATGCCTGCCGGGTCGGGCAGTGCCTGGTAGATGGTGCGGAAATGGTCGGGCTGCGGCGCCGATGCCGTCTGCAAGGCGCTATGGTCCATGGCGGAGGCCTGCGCAGACAGCGGTGTAGGGTCGGGTAGAAACGGCGCAGCGGACATGCCCCCGAGTTTAGGCCTGTTCCACCCTTTGTGCAGCCTTGAATGGCCTCCGGATGAGCCCTGTTGACAACACCGTCCCGGCCACGATGATCGCCGCGCACCCCAGCATCCAGGGCGTGAGCTGCTCGCTCAGGAACACCACGCCGTACAGCACGGCAAACACCGGCGCCATGAAGGTCACGGCCAGCGCCCGGCTCGGCCCTGCGTGGGCGATGAGACGGAAGTACAGGATGTAGGCAATACCCGTGCACAGCACCGCAATCGCCACAATGGCCGCCCAGGCGCGCGGCCCCGGCATGGCGGCCGGCCAGAACCAGACCATGGGCGCGAACAGCCCCAGCGCCGCCCCGAGCTGGCTGCCCGTGGCCGTGGCCAGCGGCGGCACGCCCATCAGATAGCGCCGTGCGAAGCTGGCGGCGATGGCGTAGCAGGTGGTGGCGCCCAGGCAGGCCGCGATGGCCCAGGGCGCGTGCTCCGATTTGATGCCCGCGCCGCCCGGCGCGCGCCAGGCCAGCAGCGCCACGCCCACGAAGCCAATGCCCAGGCCCAGCCAGCGCAGGCGGTTGATGCGGTCGCCCAGCCACACCCAGGCCACCAGCGCGCCGAACAGCGGCACCGTGGCGTTGAGGATGGAGGCCAGCCCCGTGGTGATGTGCAGCACGGCCCAGGAATACAGCGCGAACGGGATCGCCGAATTCACCACGCCCGACAGCAGCGCCGGCCGCCAGTGCTGGCGTAAGGCCGGCCACTGGCCCTGG
>CAZRFF010000188.1:0-4733 GCA_964599265.1 uncultured Simplicispira sp.
CTCGGCCCCCGCGCCCACGGGCACGGGCACCGTGGCGGTGGCCGTGGCGGGCGGCGGGGCCACCTGCGCGTTCGAGAGCGTGCAACTGCTGCCCGCCAACGGCACCAGCACCGCGCCGCCGGCCAACGTGCAGTTCCCGCACGGGCTGCTGGACTTCGTGCTGGCGGGGTGCGACCAGAGCAATGTGACGGTAACCATCACCTACCCCAGCGCCTTGCCGCAGGGCGTGCAGTACTGGAAGCTGCGTGGCGGCGCGTGGGCGCCCTATGCCAGCGCTACGATGGGCGGCGTCACGACCACGCTGACGCTGAACGACGGCGGGCCGGGCGACGATGACGGCAATGGCACCAATGGCCGCATCGTGGATCCCGGCGGCATGGGCGTGATGGCGGCTGTGGGGCCGGGCGGGGCGGCGGCGATTCCTACGCTGTCGCAGTGGGGGCTGGTGCTGCTGGGTCTGCTGCTGGGGCTGGGGGCGTGGGGGGCTGGCGGGCGGCTCAGGCCAAGCCCAAACCCTCACAGCGCCTCGCGCAGCCGCGCCGCATAACCCTGCAGCACCTCGGCGGGCGGCTCCTTGCGCGGCCATGTCAGCGCGATGCCGTCTTGCGCATGGCGCGGCACCACGTGCATGTGGAAGTGGAACACCGTTTGGTCGCCCTCGCGGCCGTTGGCTTGCAAGAGGGTGATGCCCGGTGGGTCAAACACTGCTTGGATGGCGCTGGCCACGCGCTGCGCGGTTTGCATGATGGCGGCGGCTTCTTGCGGGGTGATGTCCAGCAATGTGGCGGCATGGCGCTTGGTGGCCACCAGCACATGGCCGGGGTTGACCTGGCCGATGTCCATGAAGGCGATGGTCAAAGCGTCTTCGTACACGCGGGCCGCAGGGATCTCGCCCGCCGCCAGGCGGCAAAAAATGCACTGGCCCGGAGGCGAGGTATCGACGAACATGGGCATGGCGGGCCTTGGGAGGGAGGGTCAGGCAAGCGCTGGCGCTGGCGGGGCGCAAAGGGTTCGCAATGGCGTGGTCACCATGGCGGCCACCATGTGGGTGGCGGCAGGCAGGGGCAGCGCCTCGTCGAACAGCATGCCGATGGCGGCGTAGACCAGTTCCACGGCGGTGCGGCTGAACAGGAGCAAGGCCGTGGCATCGGCCTGGGGGTGTGCTTCGGCCAGCATGTGTGCCAACTGCCTGGCCACTTCGCGGTGCGAGCTCAGGCGCACCTCTTCCAGCGTGGGCACGGCGTACAGCGCGCGCATCACCCAAACGCCCCCAGGAAACTGCTGGGTCACCTTGTAGGTATCGGTGAGCAAACCAGCCACCGCTGCGGTCAGCGCCTCTGGGTCGCCGCCCAGCACGGGCACGGTGATCCATTTTTCAATGCAGGCGTTCTGCTGCTCCATCAGCCTCTGGCCCAGGGCATAGAGCACGGCGTATTTGTTGGGAAAGTACTGGTAGAGCGCGGGGGGTGTTAGCCCGGCTTTCAGGCAAATCTGGTTGGTGGACAAGCGCTCGATGCCCACTTCGCCCAGCATTTCTGCTGCCACCTGCAGGATGCGTTCGTAGGTGTCCGCACCGCGCTGCTGGGCGGGCAGTTTTTTGGGCTGCAGTGATGGGGGCGATTTTTTCTTGTGTGACATGGGGTGGCCGTAAGCTGTGGACAAGGATTGTTACAGGTAAGCCTGCCGAGGGAAATACCGACATCGGCAAATATTCGGTAAATCAAGCCATTGGGCCGGTTGGATGCGTCCAGCACCACAAAATTCCATGGGGTGGCTTCTATCTGTGGTCTTTTTGCCCATGGGCGATTTCGCCTTGCGGGTTTCCGCCCGCTTGCAGACCGGCGCAGACAGGCGCACCATGGCGGCTGGCGGGGTGGTTCACGCACCCTGCCAACAGGTTGGCTTGGCAAGCAGGTGTGGGACGCCATAGAATGCCGGGCTGCGCAACCCGCGCAACCTTCAGTGAATGGCGCGCCGCAACCCGGCAAGCTGTTTGAATCCAAAACTTGCTGCGCGACACAATCGCGTGGCCGGAGACCGTGGATGACCCCGCACACAGCCTTGAAGCTGCATGTGCCCGAGCCGACTGGGCGGCCGGGCTGCAAGACAGACTTTTCCTACCTCAGCGTATCGCCTGCGGGCAGCGTACGCAGACCCCCCACAGACACCCCCGCCGCCGATACGGCCGACCTGGCCACCAGCCTGGTGCGCGTGCTCGATGGCGATGGCCGTGCCGTTGGCCCCTGGGCCCCCGCCATCCACCCCGAGCGCTTGCGCCGCGGCCTGCGCGCCATGATGAAAACGCGCATTTTTGATGCGCGCATGCTGCTCGCCCAGCGCCAGAAAAAACTCTCCTTCTACATGCAATGTCTGGGTGAAGAGGCCATTGCCGTGGCGCATGCCCAGGCGTTGCAAGAGGGCGACATGTGCTTTCCCACCTACCGCCAGCAGGGGCTTTTGCTCTCGCGCGACGACATTTCCATGGTGGAGCTCATCTGCCAGCTGATGAGCAACCAGCGCGACCCCATCAAGGGCCGCCAGTTGCCGGTGATGTATTCGTACAAGCGGGCGGGGTTCTTCTCCATATCGGGCAACCTGGCCACGCAAATGCCCCAGGCCGTGGGCTGGGCCATGGCGTCCGCCATCAAAGGCGACACCAAAATCGCCTCTGCCTGGATTGGTGATGGTTCCACGGCCGAGAGCGATTTCCACACGGCCCTGACCTTTGCCCATGTGTACCGTGCGCCGGTCATCATCAACGTGGTGAACAACCAGTGGGCCATCTCCACCTTCCAGGCCATTGCGGGCGGTGAGGGCACCACGTTTGCCCAACGCGGCGTGGGCGTGGGCATTGCCTCGCTGCGCGTGGATGGCAACGATTTTCTGGCCGTGTACGCCGCCTCGCAGTGGGCGGCCGAGCGTGCGCGTGGCAACCATGGCCCCACGCTCATCGAATGGGAAACCTACCGCGCTGGCCCCCATTCCACATCCGACGACCCGAGCAAATACCGCCCGGCCGACGATTGGCAGCGCTTCCCCCTTGGTGACCCCATAGAGCGTTTGAAGAAACACCTCATCACCATTGGTGAATGGAGTGATGCGCAGCACGAAGCCGCCCAGAAAGAGCTGGAAGCCGAGGTCGTGGCCGCGCAAAAAGAGGCCGAACGCCACGGCACGCTGCTCGACGGCCATGTGCCCAGCGCAGCGACCATTTTTGACGATGTGTACAAAGACATGCCGGAGCACCTGCGCCGGCAACGCCAGCAGATGGGGGTGTGAGCCATGGATGAACAAAAACAAACCCCGGCGGGCGTGCCCATGACCATGATCGCCGCCCTGCGCTCGGGGCTGGACGTGATGATGGGGCGTGACGACAACGTCATCGTCTACGGTGAAGATGTGGGCTATTTCGGCGGCGTTTTCCGCGTGACCGAGGGCCTGCAGGCCAAGTACGGCAAGACGCGCTGCTTTGATGCGCCCATCTCCGAATCGGGCATCGTCGGCACGGCCATCGGCATGGCGGCCTATGGGCTCAAGCCCGTGGTGGAAATCCAGTTTGCCGATTATTTTTACCCCGCCACCGACCAGATCGTGTCCGAGGCGGCACGTTTGCGCCACCGCTCGGTGGGCGACTTTACCGCCCCCATGGTCATCCGCATGCCCTGCGGCGGCGGCATCTACGGCGGGCAGACGCACAGCCAGAGCCCCGAGGCTTTCTTTACCCACGTGTGCGGCCTGCGCACGGTCATGCCCAGCAACCCCTACGACGCCAAGGGCCTGCTTATCGCCTCCATCGAGTGCGAAGACCCGGTGATCTTCCTGGAGCCCAAGCGTTTGTACAACGGCCCGTTCGACGGCCACCACGACAGGCCCGTCGTGCCCTGGTCCAAGCACGACCTGGGCCTGGTGCCCGAGGCCTACTACAAGGTGCCGCTGGACAAGGCGGCGGTGTTCCGTCCCGGCAAGGCCGTGACGGTGCTGGCCTACGGCACCATGGTGTGGGTGAGCGAATGCGCCGCACGCGAGGCGGGCATAGACGCTGAAATCATCGACCTGCGTTCCATCTGGCCGCTGGACCTGGACACCATCGTCGCGTCGGTCAAGAAAACCGGCCGCTGCGTCGTCGTGCACGAGGCCACGCGCACCAGCGGCTTTGGCGCAGAACTGGTGGCGCTGGTGCAAGAGCACTGCTTTCACTACCTGGAGGCCCCCATCGAGCGTGTGACGGGGTGGGACACCCCCTACCCGCACGCCCAGGAATGGGCTTACTTTCCCGGCCCCGCCCGCGTGGGCGAGGCCTTGAAACGCACAGTGGAGGGCTGAGACCATGGGTATTTATGTGATCCGCGTGCCCGACATTGGCGAGGGCATTGCCGAGGTGGAGTTGGTGAATTGGCATGTGCAGGTGGGCGACAGCATCACCGAAGACCAGCACCTGGCCGATGTGATGACCGACAAGGCGACCGTCGAAGTGCCTTCGCCCACGCATGGCAAGGTGCTGGCTCTGGGCGGGCAAGTGGGCCAGGTCATGGCCGTGGGCGCCGAGCTGGTGCGACTGGAGGTGGAAGGGGCCGGTAATTTGAAAGAAAATTCGGCCCAACCGCCCACCCAATCTGCGCAAGCAGCGCCTGTTTTGGAAGCAAAACCGGCGCCTGTCCCATCCCCCGCGGTGGCCCCGGAGCCCGCTGCGGCCGCCAGCCCTGCGCCAGCCGCTCCGGCGGCCGCACCCGCAC
>CAZRFF010000189.1:0-4677 GCA_964599265.1 uncultured Simplicispira sp.
GGTCTGGTAGCGCTCGGCGTCTTCTTGCGCGTCGGGGTCGTGGCCGGTGTTTTGTTCTCGGGCGATGTAGGGCGGCAGCGGCAGGTGGCCGTGGCGCTGCATCAGCGTCCAGGCGTCTTCGCCTGCCGGGCCTTGCAGGGCAAAGCGGAACAGCGGGCCGTCGGCATCGGGCCAGCGCGACAGCAGTTGGGCGTCAAAGCCGCCGTGGGCCCGCCCGCCTGCCATGTGCACGGTGGCGCCGGGCAAGGGCTTTTTGCTCACCTTCATGTGCGCCACCACTTCGGTGCTGCTGAGCACGCGCTCGATCAGCAGCTCCAGCTTGCCGCCGCTGGCTTTTTCGCCAAACAGGCGCGCCTTGAGCACGCGGGTGTCGTTAAAAACCAGCAAATCGCCCTGGCGCAGCAGGCCGGGCAGGTCTTTGAAGCGGCGGTCGGCAGGCGGGAGGCTGCGCCCATCGAGCAGGCGCGATCCGCTGCGTTCGGGGCTGGGGTGCTGGGCGATGAGGGGCTCGGGCAGCGCAAAGTCAAAATCGCCGAGCGTGTAGGTGCGGGGTGCGGGCATGCCGTGCAGACGGGCCGGACAGGCCCTTTCCAGGAAAAGAGGGCCGATTGTGACAGCGGCTTACCAGGGCCGCCCCTCGATCCCCGTCCACAGGCTGTCCCGGTCGGGGAACTTCCATTTTTCGGGGTCTTCGCGGGCGATGATCTTGTCGTTGCAACTGGGGGCCGCCAAATCAATGACATCGGGCGGTATGCGCAAGTCCGACTTGGTCGAGAAAAACACCTTGACCTTGGGGGTGGTGAGGGATGCGGTGGTTTGCTCCAGCACCACGCCGATGCGGCCCGACTCCAGCCGCACCAGCGAGCCGATGGGGTAGATGCCAATGCTTTTCACGAAGGCCTGGAACAAACGGGGATCCAGGTGGCCCTTGGTCCATTCGGCCATGCGGCGGATGGATTCTGCAGGGTCCCAGCCGCGCTTGTAGGGCCGGTCGGAGGTGATGGCGTCGTAGATGTCGCAAATCGCCGCCATGCGTGCGATGGTGGTGAGTTTGTCCGCACCCAGGCGGTCGGGGTAGCCTGTGCCATCCATTTTTTCGTGGTGGTGCAGGCAAGCGTCGAGCACGGCAGCTTCCACGCCCGACCCCTCTTTGAGCATCAACCAACCCTCTTTGGGGTGGCTTTTGACCAGCTCAAATTCCTCGTCGGTGAGTTTGCCGGGCTTGTTCAGCACCTCCAGCGGGATGGCCGCTTTGCCCAGGTCGTGCAGCAAACCCGCCATGCCCGCGGTGTGCAAATGGGCGTCGCTCAGGCCGATCTGGCGGCCCAGCGCCACCATCAGGGCGCACACGGCCACCGAATGCATATAGGTGTAATCGTCGGCGGTTTTCAGGCGCGCCAGGCTGATGAGTGCGCCGCTATTGCGCGTGACCGAGTCGGCAATGTCTTGCACCACGCCCGTGACCGCTTCGGTATCGATGGCCTTGCCCATGCGCACTTCCTTGAACATGGACACCACGGCCTGTTTGGCTTGGCCGCAAACCTGTGCGGCGCGCTGCATCTCGGCCTGGGTGCTGGCGGGGGCCAGGTCGCGCACGGGCGGGGGGGGCAATTCAGGCTCGGTGACTTTGAGCGGCGGCAGGTCAACCAACTGGCCAAAATCGGTTTGTGCGCGCTCTTCGTCCTCTTCGGGGGAGATGGCGGGCTTGCCGCGGGCCACATCCTTGCCACGCGAAACGTCGATCCACACCTCCTTGACGTTGGTGGCGTGGATACGCTCCAGGTCTTTGGGGTCGGTCAGCACGAATTTGGTGCGCCAAAACGGGTGATCCATCCAGGAGCCGCAAAACTCCTGCAGATACATGCCCAGGGTCAGGTCTTCAACATGGATGCGTTTGAGCATAGTGCAAGGGAAAAGATGAAGCGAGCCAAAGGTAACAAGAAACGGCCAGCCCTGTCCCATGGTAGCCTTTTCCTCTCCAAAAGTCTTGCTTTCACTACCGTTTGCCCATGCCGCCCGCTGCCAGCCCCGCCCAAAAAGCCTTGCACAAGCTGGGTTTGGTGCGCGACATCGACCTGGCCCTGCACCTGCCGCTGCGCTACGAGGACGAAACGCGCATCACCCCCCTTCAAAACGCCCGCGATGGCGATGTGGTGCAAATCGAAGCCACCGTGACCGCCAGCGAGGTGCAATTGCGTCCGCGCCGCCAGTTGCGGGTGCAGGTGAGCGACGGCACAGGCGAATGTGAGCTGCGGTTTTTCAGCTTCTACCCCTCGCACACCAAAACCCTGGCCGTGGGCGCGCGGCTGCGCATCCGGGGCGAGGTGCGTGGGGGTTTTTGGGGGCGGCAAATGCTGCATCCGGCTTTTCGCCCGGCGGGGGGCGAACTGCCCGCGGCCCTCACCCCCGTCTACCCCACTGCGGCGGGGCTGCCCCAGGCCTACCTGCGCCGGGCCATTGCCCAGGCATTGCTGCGGGTGGATTTGCCCGAAACCCTGCCCCCTGGCACCCAGCCGCCCATGCCGCGTTATGGCAGGCATATCGGCCTGCAAGGTGCACTCAATCTGCGCGACGCGCTCTTGTTTTTGCACCACCCAACACCCGATACGGCCCTGGCCACGCTGGAAGACCACAGCCACCCTGCGTGGCAGCGCCTCAAGGCCGAAGAGCTGCTGGCACAGCAGCTCACCCAGCACCAGGCCCGGCTGGAGCGCAGCCAGTTGCGCGCCCCCGTGCTGGCCCCGGCAGCGGCGGCTGCCGCGCCCCATACCACGTCCCATACCGCGCCCCCATTGCACGCCCAGCTGTTGGCGGTGCTGCCTTTCGGCCTGACAGGCGCGCAGCAGCGTGTGGGGCAAGAGATTGCCGCCGACCTGGCGCAGGGCCTGCCCATGCACCGCCTGCTGCAGGGCGATGTGGGCGCGGGCAAAACCGTGGTGGCCGCCCTGGCCGCCTGCCGTGCCATGGATGCGGGCTGGCAATGCGCCCTCATGGCGCCCACCGAAATCCTGGCCGCACAGCACTTTGCCAAGCTGGTCGATTGGCTGGAGCCCCTGTTGGCGGGGCAGGGCCGCACCGTGGCCTGGCTGGCGGGTGGGCAAAAGAAAAAAGAGCGCCAGGCCATGCTGGAGCAGATTGCCTCCGGCCAGGCTGCCCTGGTGGTGGGCACGCACGCCGTCATCCAGGAGCAGGTGCAGTTTGCGCGGCTGGCCCTGGCCATCGTGGACGAGCAGCACCGCTTTGGCGTGGCCCAGCGCCTGGCCCTGCGCAAAAAACTGGCAGGCAGCGGCATGGAGCCGCATTTGCTGATGATGAGCGCCACCCCCATCCCGCGCACCCTGGCCATGAGCTACTACGCCGATCTCGACGTGTCCGTCATCGACGAACTGCCCCCCGGCCGCACGCCCGTGGTCACCAAGCTCATTGCCGACAGCCGCCGCGACGAGGTGGTTGAGCGCATCGCCGTGCAGGTGGCGGCTGGCAGGCAGGTGTACTGGGTGTGCCCCCTGATCGAAGAAAGCGAAGCGCTGGACCTCTCCAACGCCACAGCCACCCACGCGCAGCTCAGCGAGGCGCTGCCCGGCGTGGCGGTGGGCCTGCTGCATTCACGCATGCCTGCGGCGGAGAAAAAGGCCGTCATGGCGCAGTTCAGCGGTGGGCAGATGGGCGTGCTGGTGAGCACCACCGTCATCGAAGTGGGCGTGGACGTGCCCAATGCCTCGCTCATGGTCATCGAGCACGCCGAGCGCTTTGGCCTGTCGCAGCTGCACCAGCTGCGCGGCCGCGTGGGGCGGGGCGCAGCCGCATCGGCCTGCGTACTGCTCTACGCCACCAACGACAGCGGCCGCGTGGGCGAGACGGCCAAAGAGCGCCTCAAGGCCATGCAAGAGACCAACGATGGTTTCGAAATCGCCCGGCGCGACCTGGACATCCGTGGGCCGGGTGAATTTCTGGGTGCGCGCCAGTCGGGGGATGCCTTGTTGCGCTTTGCCGATCTGGCCAGCGATGGCGCCTTGCTGGAGTGGGCGCGCGAACTGGCACCGCGCATGCTGGAGCGCCATCCCGCGCTGGCCCGGCAGCATGTGGCGCGCTGGCTGGGCGGCAAGGCCGATTATTTAAAAGCCTGAGCGCCATGCCGTGCAGTGTTATTCTGCGCGGGCGCCGTTTGGTGCACTTGCTTACACTGGCGTTCCCATGACTCTCACCGAACTCAAATCCATCGTTGCTGTGGCCCGCGATAAGCACTTCGGCCGCGCGGCCGAGGCCTGCTATGTGTCGCAGCCGACCCTGTCGGTGGCCGTCAAGAAACTGGAAGACGAACTCGACGTCAAGCTCTTTGAGCGCAGCGCCAGCGAAGTCACCGTCACCCACCTGGGCGAAGAGATCGTGCGCCAGGCGCAAAGCGTCCTGGAGCAGGCTGCCGCCATCAAGGAAATCGCCAAGCGCGGCAAAGACCCCCTGGCCGGCACGCTCACCCTGGGCGTGATCTACACCATAGGCCCCTACCTGCTGCCCGACCTGGTGCGCCACGCCATCCGCCGCACGCCGCAAATGCCGCTGATGCTGCAAGAAAACTTCACCGTCAAGCTGCTGGAGATGCTGCGCACCGGAGAAAGCGCCTGCGCCATCCTGGCCGAACCCTTTCCCGACACGGGCCTGGCCATTGCCCCCTTGTAC
>CAZRFF010000190.1:0-4671 GCA_964599265.1 uncultured Simplicispira sp.
TGGTGGTGCGCGCGAGCTATGTGCTGGGCGGCCGCGCCATGGAAGTCGTGCACGAGCAGCGCGATCTGGAACGCTACATGCGCGAGGCCGTGAAGGTGAGCAACGATTCGCCGGTGCTGCTCGACCATTTCCTGTCGAACGCCATCGAGTGCGACGTGGACTGCGTGCGCGACGCCACGGGCGCCGTCTTTATCGGCGGGGTGATGGAGCACATCGAGCAGGCTGGCGTGCACTCGGGCGATTCGGCCTGTTCGTTGCCGCCGTATTACCTGAAGCCTGCCACCGTGGCCGAAATCAAGCGCCAGACGGCCGCCATGGCCGAAGGCCTGAACGTGGTGGGCTTGATGAACGTGCAGTTCGCCATCCAGGAAACCGAAGCCGGCGACGTGATTTACGTGCTGGAGGTCAACCCGCGCGCCAGCCGCACCGTGCCGTTTGTTTCCAAGGCCACGGGCATCCAGTTGGCCAAGGTGGCGGCGCGCTGCATGGCGGGCCAAACCCTGGCCAGCCAGGGCGTCACCAAAGAGGTCACTCCGCCGTATTTCAGCGTCAAGGAGGCCGTGTTCCCCTTCGTCAAATTCCCTGGGGTGGACCCCATCCTGGGCCCTGAGATGAAGTCCACCGGCGAGGTCATGGGCGTGGGCAAGACCTTTGGCGAGGCCTTCGTCAAGAGCCAGGTGGGTGCAGGCACGCATTTGCCCACATCGGGCAAGGTTTTCCTGACCGTGAAAAATGCCGACAAGCCACGCGCTGTGTCCATTGCACGCGAGCTCGCAGCCATGGGCTTTGAACTGGTGGCGACCAAGGGCACGGCGGCGGCCATTGCGGCCGCGGGCGTGCCCGTGGCGGTGATCAACAAGGTGACTGAGGGCCGCCCCAACATCGTTGACATGATGAAGAACAACGAAATCGCCATGGTCATCAACACCGTGGAGGAGCGCCGCAACGCCATCGCCGACTCGCGCGCCATCCGCACCCATGCGCTGCTGTCGCGGGTCACCACCTTCACCACCATCTTTGGCGCTGAAGCGGCCGTCGACGGCATGAAAGCCATGGGCCAGCAGGGTGTGATTTCGGTACAGGAAATGCACGCCCAGCTGGCAGCGTAAACCCGATTGTTTCTGCTCCGGTTCGCGGCATAATTGCGTGCTGGAACCAGACCGCCGCGCGGCAACGTGCGGCGGTTTCCCTTTTGTTGGGCCGCCTCTGAGCCGCGCGCCCGTTCGATGTCTATGGAGACTGACTGTATGGCCACCATTCCCATCACCAAGCGTGGTGCCGAAACGCTCAAGGCCGAGCTGCACCGTTTGAAAACCGTTGACCGCCCAGCGGTCATCGCCGCCATTGCCGAGGCCCGTGCCCAGGGTGATTTGAGCGAAAACGCCGAGTACGACGCGGCCAAGGACCGCCAGGGCTTTATTGAAGGCCGCATCCAGGAGGTGGAAGGCAAGCTGTCGGCGGCGCAAATCATCGACCCCGCTGCGCTCGATGCCGGTGGGCGCGTGGTCTTTGGCGCCACCGTGTCGCTGGAGGACGAGGACACGGGCGACCAGGTCAAATACCAGATCGTGGGCGAAGACGAAGCCGACCTCAAGCACGGCCGCATCAACATCTCCAGCCCCATTGCGCGTGCGCTCATCGGCAAGGAAGAGGGCGACAGCGCCGAGGTGCAGGCCCCCGGCGGCGTGCGCCGCTACGAGATCGTGGGCGTCAGCTACGTCTGACCCACTGGTACCGCCATGCACCAGCGCCTGCCTGCCTTGATCGCTGCCCTGTGGTGGGGCAGCCTGGGAGCCATTGGCTTTTTGGTGGTGCCCCTGCTGTTTGCCCACCTGCCTACGCCGGCCATGGCGGGCAGCCTGGCCGCCAAGCTGTTTGCCGCGCAAACCTGGGTGTCCGTGGCGTGCTGCATGGCCCTGCTGCTGATTTCAAGGCCAAAAGGGGGTGTAACGCCCTATCCATGGGCGCGAGCAGCTACGCTTTTCATAGTCGGCGGCCTGCTGCTGGCTTTGGTGGTGCAGTACGGGGTGGCCCCGCGCATCCTGGCGCGGCAGAACCTGCGCCTGTGGCATGGCCTGGGCACGGTGCTGTATGTGTTGCAGTGGGGCTGCGCTCTGGGCACGCTGTGGCACGCGCTACGCCCGCCCGAGGCCACGCAGGCCGACGCACCGCAGCCGTAGGCCTGGTTTATTCGTGCCAGTGCTCGGCCACCCAGGTGGCGGGCCGGATGAAACGAAAACGCCGGTTGCGCCGCCCCGCCAGTGCGTCGGGCGGGTTGCATTCCCCGTGGAAAATCACGATGCGCGCCCCGGGCGGAACGAAGGGCGCCTTCCAGTAGTTGCTGGGCCAGGCGGGAATGCCGTGGTACTTGAAGCTCGGGCACCATTCCTTGGGCCAGTATTGCAGCTTGCCTTGCTTGTGCAAAAAGTCGGACAGGTAGGCCTGTTCGTTGCGAAACTGCTGGCGGATCTCGGCGAAATGCCCGCGAAAGTATTCCAGCACATCCGGGTGCGCGCCCAGCTCGAAACGGTACACCGATGAGTTGCCGGTGATGCGCCACGGCCGCTTGTAGTCGTGGATGATCAGGAATTCGCCCGGCTGGGTGAAAAAATCGTCCAGGCTGCCCGTGATGACCACGTCCACGTCCAGGAACAAGGCCGTGCCGCGCAGGCCGTGCAAATCGGCGGCAAAGGTGGCCAGCTTGTTCCAGCCGCGCTCGGGAATGCCCGGCGGCAGATCCAGCGGCGGGATGGGCAGGCACTGCACCTCGGGGCGTATGCCCTGGGCGTCGTCAGTGAGGCACACGAAGTTGAAGTCGCCGCTCAGGTGGCGGCGCACCATGGCATAGAGCCGGTTGACGTACTCGGGGCCGTACTTGGCGCCCCACTTCATGCACAGGATATGGCGCTGGCGGGCGGCGGGCATGGGCTCAGTCGCTCTGGCGTTTCTTGATGGACGTGGGTTTGCGCTTTTTGGCGCGTTTGACCTGGCCGCCGGGCGTGAGGCGCTGGTTGCCCAGCACGCGCAGCATTTTGACCTCGGGGCGCTGGCCGCCGCGCGGGCTGTTTTTGATCACTTTGACCGTTTTAGGGCCGGGTTTGCGGTCTTCGTCGGCGCTGCGCTCTTTATCGGGCTGGGGGCGCCACAGCACCAGGAGCTTGCCGATGTGCTGCACGGGGGCGGCGTTCAGCTCGGCCGCCAGTTGCTGGTAGGCGAGTTCGCGCGCGGCGCGGTCGTCGCCCAGTACGCGGATTTTGATGAGGCCGTGGGCGTTGAGGGCGGCGTCCACCTCTTTGCGCACAGCGTCGGTCAGGCCGTCGGCGCCAATGTGGACAACGGGGTCGAGGTGGTGCGCCTCGGCGCGGTGGGCCCGGCGCTCGGCCGGGGTCAGTTCAATTTGGGGCATGGGGCGTATTATCCGCCCCCGGCGACAATGCAGGCTATGAAAACCAAAACGCAGAGCAAGAAGGTCAACAAGGCGTGGCTGCACGACCATGTGAACGACCCCTACGTCAAGCTGTCCCAAAAGGAGGGCTACCGCTCGCGTGCGGCCTACAAGCTGCAAGAGATCGATGAACAGTTTGGCCTGATCCGGCCCGGCGCACGGGTGGTGGACTTGGGCTGCGCGCCGGGTGCCTGGTGCCAGTATGTGCGCAGGCGCCTCTCGCCGGGGGGCGCGGCGGCAGGGCAGATCGATGGCGCCATCGTGGGCCTGGATTTGCTGCCCATGGAGCCGGTGGAGGGCGTGACCTACCTGCAGGGGGATTTCCGCGAACCCGAGGTGCTGCAGCGGCTGGAAGCGGCCTTGCTGGGGCAGGCGCTGGACGTGGTGGTGTCCGACATGGCGCCCAACCTTTCGGGCATTGGCGCCAGCGATACGGCGCGCATTGCCCATTTGGTGGAATTGGCCGTGGATTTTGCTTGCGCACACCTGCAGCCGGGCGGGGCGCTGGTGGCCAAGGTGTTCCATGGCAGCGGCTACGATGGCCTGGTGCGCTTGTTCCGGGAGCATTTCAAGGTGGTTAAGCCGGTCAAACCCAAGGCCTCGCGCGACAAATCGGCCGAAACCTATTTGGTGGGCATCGGTCTGAAAAACCGCTGATCCCACCCTGCGGCGTGACAAAACCCGTGCCTGGCCCATGGATGCGTAGGGGAAAACAAGGCAAGATGGGTTGAAACGCCTAAAATTGCACCCATCTGGGTTCAGAGCCCCTTTTTTCGCCCCCACCCCATCGGAGTTGCGCTTGAACAATCAGTGGTTTTCCAAAGTCGCCGTATGGCTGGTCGTCGCCATGGTGCTGTTCACCGTGTTCAAGCAGTTTGACACGCGGGCAGTGGGTTCGGCCGGGCATATCGGCTATTCCGAATTTTTGGACGAAGTGCGCAGCGGCCGCATCAAGAACGCCACCATCCAGGAAGGCGCCGGCGGCTCCGAAATCATCGCCCTCACGCAGGACGACCGGCGCATCCGCACCACAGCCACCTACCTCGATCGCGGCCTGATCGGCGATTTGATCAACAACAACGTCAAGTTCGACGTCAAGCCCCGCGAAGAAGGCTCCCTGCTCATGACCCTGCTGGTGAGCTGGGGCCCCATGCTGCTGCTGATTGGCGTGTGGGTGTACTTCATGCGCCAGATGCAGGGCGGCGGCAAGGGCGGCGCCTTCAGCT
>CAZRFF010000191.1:0-4655 GCA_964599265.1 uncultured Simplicispira sp.
TGGATCAACGGCCTTCCCGCCACCGCCACGCAACTGCGCCAGGCGGGCGAGCAACTGCTCGACATCCACGGCCAGCACGCCTGGCAAAGCCTGATGCGCGCAGGCGCCATCCGCGATCTGCTCGACGCCTATGCGGGCACATCCTCCGAAGCCGTGGGCCAATGCTGGGGCCGCTGGCAAGCCGCTGCCAAAGCCTGCGAAGAGGCCCGCGCCGCCCAGGACCAATGGCAGCAAGAGCGCGAGCGCTTGCAATGGCAACTGGCCGAGGTAGACAAGCTCAACCCCGGCGACGACGAATGGGCGCAGCTCAACCAGCAGCACAACCGGCTCGCACACGCCCAATCGCTGCTGGAAGCAGCGCACACCGCCCGCGAATGGCTGGACGGCGAAAACCATGGAGCACGCCACAGCCTGACCAGAGCCATCGATGTGCTGCAACGCCAAGAGCATCTGGAGCCTGTATTTCACGATCTGGGCGCCACCCTGACCTCTGCCCTGGCCCAAACCGACGACACTTTGCGCAGCCTGGCCAGTTATCTGGACCATACCGACATCGATCCCGCCAGGCTTGCGCAGCTCGATGCCCGCGTGGCCGAATGGATTGCCCTGGCACGCCGGTACAAGCGCGGTCCGGAAGAACTCCCCACCCTGCGCCACGCGTGGCAACAAGCCCTGCAGCGCCTGGATGCTGCCACCGATTTGACGGCCCTGGAACAGGCAGCCAACGCCCAAAGCCAAGCCTACGACGCAGCGGCCCAGGCCCTCTCGCGCCAACGCGCCCAGGCCGCGCCCAAGCTCTCGCAGCAAATCACCACGGCCATGCAAGACCTGGGCATGGCCGGAGGGCAGTTTGTGGTGCAACTGCGCAAGGCGGCCGCCCCTGCGGCCCATGGCATCGACGACATTGAGTTCCTCGTGGCCGGCCACCCCGGCGCCACCCCCCGCCCCATCGGCAAGATTGCTTCGGGGGGTGAGCTCTCGCGCATTTCCCTGGCCATTGCCGTGGCCACCAGCACCCTGGGCAGCGCAGGCACCCTGATTTTTGACGAAGTGGATGCAGGGGTGGGCGGGGCCGTGGCCTCCAGCGTGGGGCGCCTGATGCGCCAGATTGGCCAAGACCGCCAGGTGCTGGCCGTGACCCACCTGCCGCAGGTGGCCGCTTGTGCCCACCACCATCTCGTAGTGACCAAACAGCGCGGCGAGCCGACCACCAGCAGTGTCACCCCCGTACAGGCGAGCGCCCGTGTGGCCGAAGTCGCACGCATGCTGGGTGGGGAGCAAACCTCTGCACATTCCCTGGCCCACGCCCGCGAGATGCTGGGCATGGGGCCGCAACACAACGGGTGAGCCATGGAAATCATCCTCATCACCGGCATGTCGGGTTCAGGCAAATCCATTGCCCTGCGGGCGCTCGAAGACGCTGGCTATTTTTGCGTGGACAACCTGCCCCCCGAGCTGCTGCAGTCCTTTGTCGCCCTGGAGCACGCACACCACGGCAACCGGCTGGCCATTGCCATGGATGTGCGCGCTGCCAGCTCCCTGTCTCAGATACCAGCCAAACTGGCGCTGCTGCGCGAGCAAGGCTGCTCGGTGCTGCCGGTTTTTCTGGATGCTTCCACCGGCACCCTGGTGCGACGTTTTTCTGAAACACGCAGGCGCCACCCCCTGTTTGGCGCCGAGCAGGCCAAGGGCCGCCAGGCCCTGGCGCAGGTGATTGAACTGGAACGCGAGCTGCTGGCCGAACTGCGCGAGCAAGCCGATGTCATCGACACCAGCAACTTGCGCGCATCGCAGTTACAGGCCTATATCAAGGATTTGATTGGCACGGACAAAGGCACGCTGGCGCTGGTGTTCCAGTCCTTTGCCTTCAAGCGCGGCATTCCGGTCGATGCGGACTACGTTTTTGACGTGCGCATGCTGCCCAATCCACATTACGAAGATGGCCTGCGCGACCTCACCGGCCTGGACGCACCCGTGATCGCCTTTTTGGAACAAGAAGCCGAAGTGGCGGCAATGCGCCAGCACATCATCACATTTTTAGAGCACTGGCTGCCTGCCATGGCGCGCAACCACCGCAGCTATGTCACCGTGGCCATAGGCTGCACGGGAGGCCAGCACCGTTCGGTGTATCTGGCCGAACAACTGGCCCGCCATTTTGAAGCGCAATGGCCCACATTGCGCCGCCACCGCGAGCTGGACGCCCGCTAAACCACGGTCGCCCACAGTTTGCGCAGCGGTGCAGGCAAACCCAACGCGCCCAGCGCTTGTGGCAGATACCAATCCCCCCCTGTCCCTTCAAACGAATCCGGCGCGCGGGCGATGGTGCGGTGCAGGTACAGATCGCGGTGGGTGAGCACATGCAGCACGGCGGGATACTCCGCCTGCAGCACACCCCCAGTCTGGGCCAGGTGCTCCTGCAAGGCGTCCTGACTCCCAAACACGGGCAGGCAGTACAGCCCGGCCCAAATGCCACGCTCGGGCCTGCGCTCCAGCCAGATGCGGCCCGCTGCGTCTTGCCATTGCAGCAACCACCACGCCTCGGCCTTGCGCTGCAACTTGCGCGTGCGCACCGGATAACGCTCTGGCACCCCTTGGGCATGGGCGATGCAGCCGCTCTGCAAGGGGCAGCGCCCGCAATCAGGGTTGCGCGGCAGGCAGACCATGGCCCCCAAATCCATCAAACCCTGGGTGTACAGCGGCATCTGTGTGGGCAGGTCGCCGGTGGGCAGCAGGTCGTGCGCATGCTGCCATAGCGAGCGCTCCTGGGCTGCCTGGGCCAGATCCCCACCGAACCCCAGCACACGGGTCAAGACCCGTTTGACATTGGCATCCAGGATGGGAGAGCGCTCAGCAAAACAAAACGCCGCAATCGCCCCCGCAGTCGATCGGCCAATGCCCGGCAAAGTGGCCAATGCCAAAGCCGTGCACGGAAATTGCCCCCCGTGGGTTTGCACCACCTGCTGCGCGCAGCGGTGCAAGTTGCGCGCCCGGCTGTAGTAACCCAACCCGCTCCACAGCGCCAGCACGTCATCCAGCGGTGCAGCGGCCAGCGCCTGCACCGATGGAAACCGCGCCAAAAACCGCGGGTAGTAATCGAGCACCGTAACCACCTGCGTTTGCTGCAGCATGATTTCGGAGAGCCAAACGCGGTAAGGGTCGCGCGTATTCTGCCAAGGGAGGTGGGAGCGCCCATGCTGCACCTGCCAGCGCACCACTTGGGCGGCCACCCACAGGGGGTCCGACATCATGCAGGCGCAAAAATATCGTGGTGTTCGACTTCGGCAGGGTTGCCGGCCAGCACAACCAGTTGGTCGGCCTGCTGCTGCAAATGGGTATCGAGGCGTTGCAGTTCGGCTTCGCCTTCTTCGATCTCGGTAATGCGCTCCTCCAGGCCCGTAGCGGCCTGCTGGATGCGATCCACCGCCTCGATGCGCCGCACAAAGCTGCGCTTGCGCTCGCGCAATTGGGCATCGAGCTGTGCCGTGGCCGATTTGCTCCACAACTCCAGGTCGTTGGCCACGGATTCGAACACCGAGCGCAAACGGATGGACAGCGCCCGCCCCAGGCGCTCGGCAAACTCGGGCTGCAAGAGCTTCAGGGTATTGCCCACGCTCAGGTACTGCAAATGCCCTTGTTCGATGCCTGCAAGCTCGTCCATGAATTCATTGAGCCCTGGCACAGGCGGCACCTGCAGCGAGAACCCGAATTCGGCATTGAGCTGGCGGAAGGTGCCTTCCAGCATGGCGTGGATTTCGGTGGCTGCGGCCTGCACGCTATCGAGCGTGCCGTGCAAACCTTGAAAAACATCTTCGTAGAGCTTGCGCACACCCAGCTTGATGCCTTTTTGCTGCAGGCTGGCGGTCAAAGGTTCGAGCTGCTCTTTGAGTGCCCGGGTACCCAGTTTGTGGAACACATCGCGCAGCAGCTTGTGGTGCACGGCACGCACGGCGTGGATGCGGGTGCTGCTCAGGTCGAACTCGTGTTGCTCTTGTTCAATGCGGTTGCGCATGGCCTGAATGACGGCAGCGTTTTTGCCCCGCAGGCTGCGCAGTTCGAGCATTTGCTCGTCCAGGTCGCGCCTGCGGATATTGAGCACACGCCCCGTTTCAGCGCGCAAATTGGCCACGCCCGCCGCCACCGCCGCGTGCAAAATGGCCTGGCGCTGCCCCATGATGCCGCGGGCCAGTGCCTCTTCAAGCACCGGCAGCCCACTGGCTTCCAGCATGACATCGTCGCACTGGATTTTGGCCACCAGGCCTTTTTGCGCCGACACCGGAATGACCTGGTCCATGCGCACCCCCAGCAATTCGGCCGAGGTCTGGCATTGGCGCTGCAACTGCCCCTGGATCTGCTGCATGGAATTGAGCGAATCCCACAGGGTGTCGATCTTGTTGAGCACCACCAGGCGCGCATCGGCGTTTTGTGAGGCAGCGGCCAAATGTTCGCGCCAGATGCTCAGGTCGGACTTGGTCACGCCCGTATCGGCCGCCAGGATGAACACCACGGCATGGGCCTGGGGGATCAGGTTGACCGTCAGCTCCGGCTCCGCGCCCACGGCGTTGAGGCCCGGCGTGTCCAGAATGACCAAACCCTGCTTGAGCAAGGGGTGGGGCAGGTTGATGATGGCATGGCGCCACATGGGCACCTCCACCAGG
>CAZRFF010000192.1:0-315 GCA_964599265.1 uncultured Simplicispira sp.
ATCATCTTCTTCTGGGTCGCCCGGATGATCATGATGACCACGCACTTCACCGGCCGCGTGCCGTTCAAGCATGTCTACATCCACGGCCTGGTGCTCGATGCCCACGGCAAGAAGATGAGCAAGAGCGAGGGCAACGTGCTCGACCCGGTGGATCTGATCGACGGCATCGCGCTCGAACCGCTGCTGGACAAGCGCACCCAGGGCCTGCGCAAGCCCGAGACCGCGCCCACCGTGCGCAAGAACACGCAAAAGGAATTCCCCGAAGGCATTCCGGCCTACGGCGCCGACGCACTGCGCTTTACCTTTGCCGCGCTG
>CAZRFF010000192.1:325-4561 GCA_964599265.1 uncultured Simplicispira sp.
CATCAACTTCGACAGCAAGCGCTGCGAGGGCTACCGCAACTTCTGCAACAAGCTGTGGAATGCATCGCGCTTCGTGCTGATGAACTGCGAGGGCTACGACTGCGGCTTTGACAATAACGGCAACTGCAGCGAGGCGTACACGCACTTCAGCCAGCCGGACCGCTGGATCGTCTCGCGCCTGCAAAAGGTGGAGGCCGAGGTGGCCAAGGGCTTTGCCGACTACCGCCTCGACAACGTCGCCACCGCCATCTACGACTTCGTCTGGAACGAGTTCTGCGACTGGTACCTGGAGATTGCCAAGGTGCAGATCCAGACCGGATCCGAGGCGCAGCAGCGCGGCACGCGCCGCACGCTGATCCGCGCACTGGAAACCATTTTGCGCCTGGCCCACCCCATCATCCCCTTCGTCACCGAGGCGCTGTGGCAGATCGTGGCGCCGGTAGCGCGCATCGAAGGCGCATCCGTGGCCATTGCCCGCTACCCCGTGTCCCAACCTGAAAAAATCGACGAAGCCGCCGAAGCCTACGTGGCCCGCCTCAAGCACATGGTAGACGCCTGCCGCACCTTGCGCGGAGAGATGGGCATTTCTCCCGCCCAACGCCTGCCCCTGCTGGCCATGGCCGACAACGCCGACGAGGCCGCCTTCCTGCGCGCCAACGCAGCCGTGCTGCAAAACCTGGCCAAGCTCAGCGAGGTCAAGGTGTTTGACGACGCTGCCGCATGGCAGCAAGAGGCGCAGAACGCACCGGTCAACGTCGTGGGCAGCGCGCGCCTGGCCTTGTTCGTCGAGATTGACGTGGCCGCCGAAAAGGCCCGCCTGTCCAAGGAGGCCGCACGCCTGCAAGGCGAAATCGCCAAGGCCAACGCCAAACTTGGCAACGAAGCCTTTGTGGCCAAGGCGCCGCCCGCCGTGATCGAGCAAGAGCAAAAGCGCGTGGCCGACTTTGGCAGCACGCTGGCCCGCATCCAGGAACAACTCACCCGCTTGGGCTAGACCATGACCACCACCCTCGTCCGCAAAGCCGTTTTCCCCGTTGCTGGCCTCGGCACCCGCTTTCTGCCCGCCACCAAGGCATCACCGAAAGAAATGCTGACGGTGGTGGACAAGCCCCTTATCCAGTACGCGGTGGAAGAAGCCTACGAGGCCGGCATCCGCCACATGGTTTTCGTCACGGGGCGCAGCAAGCGCGCCATCGAAGACCATTTCGACACCGCCTACGAACTGGAAAGCGAACTGGAAGCCGCCGGCAAACAATCCCTGCTGGAACTGGTGCGCTCCGTGCAACCCGACGACATGGATTGCTCCTACGTGCGCCAGCCCCGCTCATTGGGCCTGGGCCACGCCGTGCTGTGCGCAGAACCCCTGGTGGGCAACGAACCCTTCGCCGTACTGCTGGCCGACGATTTGATGATGGGCGAGATCGGTGGCCCCGGCGTGATGGCGCAAATGACCACGGCATTCCAAAAGCAGGGCCGGTCCCTCCTGGCTGTGCAGGAAGTGCCGCAAGAGCAGACCAAGCGCTACGGCATCGTCAAAGGCGAACCCGCTGGCGGGCCGCTGCTGCGGGTGGACAAAATCGTGGAGAAACCCAGCCCCGAGCAAGCCCCCTCGCGCATGGGCGTGGCCGGGCGCTACATCCTCACCCCGGCGATTTTTAATTTGCTGCGCAACCAGACCCGTGGCGCCGGGGGCGAAATCCAGCTCACCGACGCCATTGCCCGTTTGATAGACCACGAAGCCGTTTACGCTTACCAATACAGCGGCAAACGCTACGATTGTGGTAGCAAAGAGGGTTTTTTGGAGGCCACCGTGGAGCTGGCCTTGCAGCACCCCGAAGTGGGCGAGCGCTTTCGCCAGTACCTCAAGACGCTGGCGCTGTAAGCCCCGGCGCTGGGCGCACCTGCACCATGTGGGCATCGTCCGCATGGTCCACCAAAATGGCACGCACGCGCTCTTGCCACAATTGGCCGAACCGCTCCACGTCTGCACTGCTGGCCTGCTCGGCCAGCACGCGGGGCATAAGGGCGCGCATCTCCGCAGGCCAGGGAACGGCCGAAGCGTCAAACCGCACCTGCACGCTCTCGCCCGTATCCCGCCGCGTGAGGGTCGCCTCGCCCTCCATGGCCTGCCCGTAGGACAGCAACTGGTGGCGCGAAAACCAGCGCTGCGGCCCCACCCCCTGAAAGCCCGTTTCTGCTGCGGCGCCGGTCAGCAGTTGCAGCACACTGGCCACCACCCCGGTGACGCCATGGTCGCGCGCATCGCGCATGGCAACCGCTACGTTCCCGCGCTCGGGCACCGCATCACCATACAAAGCGCGCAAGCCGCGCACCGCCATCAACCAGGCCCCCGCCACCGTGGGGCAGGAATGCCCCGCCAAACGCACCGCATCCTGGTACTGGTATTCGATCAAGCCCTCTGCCGCCGCCCCCAGGAATGCCGCCAGCGGGTCACGCACCACCAAGCGCGGCGCCTGGTCAAAAAAGGCAGGAAAACCTTGCCCACGCATCTCCAAAGCCATTGCAACCCTTTCTAAGCCACACCCCCTTATCATAAAAACCACGGCAAAGACCCCCCAAAGCATCCAATGCTGCTGGTATGGGCTTCCCCACAATAACCTTGTGGGTGCGCAGGTGGGTGCGCATGCGCTCCAGCAGCTTGGGCTGGCAGGAGCTGGCCGTTCCCACCGCATGGCTCACGGTGCCGCTGGCAATGCCGGGCACCACATCGGTACGGCCTCGGTAGACCACCCCCTCAAAATCCTCGTACACCACGCCCATCCACCGAACGCGACATGCACCACCACGATGCACCACGATGGACTTACGTTGTGCCAAATCCACGTTCCATGCCGACAGTACCAGTTCGGCGGCCATTTTGCCTCGCCGATCGACTAGTCCACAGGCAATTTTGAACACTTTTGTTCAATTTTATCTTATCTATGTAAAATGCACCAAAATTTGCTGCACCTACATCGCCTGGCCCATGACACAGCGCAATCGACTCCTGCTGGTACTTTCCCTTGCGGGAGTGATCCTGCTCACCGCCGCGTACTGGTGGAAGCACCAGCGCACAGACCCCTTGCCCGCGGGCGTTCACCGGGCCAACGGACGCCTGGAACTGACCCGGATAGACGTCGCGGCGAAGTACCCGGGGCGCCTGGTCACGTTGCAAGTCCATGAAGGCGAGCCGGTGGAGGCCGGGCAGATCCTGGGGACTCAGGAAGGCGATGAACTCCTGGCGAAGCTGGCGCAGGCCGAGGCCGCCTTGGGGCGCGCGCTTTCCGAGCAGGCCCGCGCGCGGGCCGGGCAGGAGGCCCAGGCCCGCAAAGTGGCGCTCGCGCGCCTGGAGTGGCAGCAGGCGGAGGGCTTGCGGGCCCAGCAGGAGATCTCTGCAGTGGAACTGGACAAGCGCCGCTTGGTGCTCGAAGCAGAGTCGGCGGCGCAGGCAGGCTCCGGCAGCCAGGTGGCCACCGCGGGGCATGCCGCAGATGAAGCCCGGGCGCAAATCAGGCTGGTCCGAACGATGCTCGACGGGCTGCAACTGCGCGCCCCCATCGCTGGCCGGGTGGAATACCGATTGGTGGAGCCCGGTGCCATGCTGCCGCCTGGCGGGCGCGTGGCGGTCTTGCTGGACCCCCAGGATGCCTCTCTGACCGTGTTCTATCCCGCCACGGTCGCCGGGGCGCTGAAGGTCGGCGACGAGGCGCGCATCGTGCTGGAGGGCTTCGAGGGCCGGGCGCTGCCCGCCACCGTCGATATGGTCGATTCCGATGCGCAATTCACCCCCAAGTACGTTGAAACCACCCGTGAGCGCCAGAACCTCGTCTACCGGGTCAAGCTGCGCATTCCGCGGGATGTGGCGCGCGAGTTCAACGGCAAACTCAAGGGGGGCGTGGTGGGCGATGGCTACGTGCGCACGGACGTCCAGCCCTGGCCTGTTGGCTTGCAGGTCCCGCAGTGATGACGACCCACGCTTTCGGCGATGTGGCCCCAGGCGCCGTGGTGGTGGAGGGCCTCAGCCACCGCTATTCCAGCGCTGTGGCTCTGCGGGACGTGTCCCTGGCATTGCCGGCCGGTGCCAGCATTGCCCTGCTGGGGCCGGATGGGGTCGGCAAATCGACGCTGCTGTCCCTGGTGTCGGGCGTCAAGCGCGTGCAACAGGGGCGGGTGCGCGTGCTCGGCCAGGACATTGCCGACCCGCGCCAGCGCAGCGCACTGTCCTCGCGCGTGGCG
>CAZRFF010000193.1:0-4556 GCA_964599265.1 uncultured Simplicispira sp.
GCGTCATTTCCTGCATGGAAATGAGCGGGCTCACATTTTTGGGGGCCACTACGCGCTTTTCTTCTTCGTAGCGCGAAGACGAGGCACCATAGCCCACCGCCAAATCCTGCAACTGGCACTCACCGCCCTGGTCGCAAATGGGGCAATCAAGCGGGTGGTTGATGAGCAAGAATTCCATGACCGATTTCTGGGCATGGACGGCCTTGTCGCTGCGGGTGCGCACGATCATGCCCTGCGTCACGGGGGTGGCGCAGGCAGGCATGGGTTTGGGGGCTTTTTCTACGTCCACCAGGCACATGCGGCAGCTGGCCGCGATGGACAGCTTTTTGTGGTAGCAGAAGTGCGGAATGTAGGTGCCTGCCTTCTCAGCAGCCTGGATCACCATGCTGCCTTCGGCAATTTCCACCTTCTGGCCGTCGAGTTCGATTTCAACCATATGCTTTTCTCGCGATCAGGCGGAGCCTGCGCCCTGCGGATTCGGGGAGCGGATCATGGCCGCAAATTCGTGGCGGTAATGCTTGAGCATGGCGCGCACCGGCATGGCTGCTGCGTCGCCCAACGCGCAAATGGTGCGGCCCATGATGTTGGCAGCCACGTTGTCGAGCACGTCCATGTCAGAGGCCCGGCCATCGCCACGGTGGATGCGATCGACCAGGCGCCACAGCCAACCCGTGCCCTCGCGGCAGGGCGTGCACTGGCCGCAGGATTCGTGCATATAGAAATACGACAGGCGCTTGAGCGATTCGACCATGCAGCGGCTGTCGTCCATGACGATGACCGCCCCCGAGCCCAGCATGGAACCGGCCTTGGCGATGGAGTCATAGTCCATGGTGCATTCCATGATGATGGAAGCTGGCAGCACCGGAGAAGACGAGCCCCCCGGAATAACGGCTTTGAGCTGGCGCCCCTTGCGCACGCCACCGGCCAGCTCCAGCAGCTTGGAAAACGGCGTGCCCAGCGGGATTTCGTAGTTGCCAGGGAGTTCTACATCACCACTGACCGAGAAAATCTTGGTGCCGCCGTTGTTGGGCTTTCCGCAGGCCAGGTAGGCTGCTCCGCCGTTGCGGATGATCCAGGGCACCGCCGCAAAGGTTTCGGTGTTGTTGATGGTGGTGGGTTTGCCGTACAGACCAAAGCTGGCCGGGAACGGTGGCTTGAAGCGCGGTTGGCCCTTTTTGCCTTCGATGGATTCGAGCAAGGCCGTTTCTTCGCCGCAGATGTAGGCGCCAAAACCGTGGTGGGCATGGAGCTGGAAGCTGAAGTTGCTGCCCAGGATGTTGTTGCCCAGGTAGCCTGCTGCGCGGGCTTCTTCCAGCGCGGCTTCAAAGCGCTCGTACACCTGGAAAATTTCACCGTGGATGTAGTTGTAACCCACATTGATGCCCATGGCGTAGCCGCCGATGATCATGCCCTCGATGACGGAGTGCGGGTTGAACATCAAAATGTCACGGTCTTTGCAGGTACCGGGCTCACCCTCGTCGGAGTTGCAGCACAGGTACTTTTGTCCCGGGAACTGGCGGGGCATGAAGCTCCACTTGAGGCCCGTGGGAAAGCCCGCGCCGCCGCGGCCACGCAGACCGGACTCTTTGACCGTGGCAATAACCTGGTCTTGCGAGAGACCTTCGCCGCCGTCCTTGCCCAGGATTTTTTTCAGCGCCTGGTAGCCACCACGCGCTTCGTAATCCTTGAGGCTCCAATTGCTGCCATTCAGATCGGCGTAAATTTGCGGATTGATGTGGCGATTGTGAAAGCAGGTCTCGGTACCCGAGGCCTGGAACTGCGCCAGAACTTGTGCTGCTGTCGTCATTGCTGAGCCTCCGCAGCGCGCAGCCCATCGACCAGCTGGTCCAGCTTGTCGTTGCTCATGAAGCTGCACATGTGGCGATCGCTCACCAGCATCGCGGGCGCATCGGCACAGGCGCCAAGGCACTCGCATTGCTGCAGCGTGAACATGCCGTCCTGCGTGGTTTCCCCCATCGCGATGCCGAGCTTGTGCTCCAGATGCTTGAGCGCCTCATTGCCGCCGCGCAGCTGGCAAGGCAGATTGGTGCAGACCGCGAGCTTGTACTTGCCCACCGGGTGCTGGTTGTACATGTTGTAGAAGGTCGTCACCTCATGGACAGCGATCTCGGGCATGCCCAAATAGGCGGCTATGCCGGCTTCGCTTTCCTGGCTGACGTAGCCCTGCTCTTGCTGCACGATGGCCAAACACGCCATCACGGCCGATTGCTTTTGCTCGGGCGGGTATTTGGCCACTTCGCGCGCGAAACGCGCTTTGGTCGCTTCGGTAATCATCGGTCAATCTCTCCGAACACGATATCCATGGTGCCGATGATGGCGATCACGTCGGCCAGCATGTGGCCACGCGACATTTCGTCCATGGTGGCAAGGTGCGCAAAACCCGGGGCGCGGATCTTCATGCGGTAGGGCTTGTTGGCGCCGTCGCTGACGAGGTAAATGCCGAACTCGCCTTTGGGGTGCTCAACGGCGGCATAGGCCTCGCCCTCGGGCACACAAAAGCCTTCCGAGAACAGCTTGAAGTGGTGGATCAAATCCTCCATGCCAAACTTCATGCGTTCGCGCGGCGGCGGAGCCACCTTGTAGTTGTCCACGATGACCGGGCCAGGGTTGGCACGCAGCCAATCCACGCACTGCTGGATGATGCGGTTGGATTCACGCATTTCTTGCACGCGCACCAAATAGCGGTCGTAGCAATCGCCCGTTTTGCCGACGGGGATGTCGAAATCCAGGCGGTCGTATACCTCGTAGGGCTGCTTTTTGCGCAAATCCCAGGCAATGCCGGAGCCGCGCAGCATGGGGCCCGTCATGCCGAGGCTGAGTGCGCGCTCGGGCGTGACCACGCCAATGCCCACGGTACGCTGCTTCCAGATGCGGTTGTCGGTCAGCAGGACTTCGTATTCATCCACGTAGGTGGGGAATCGCTTGGTGAAGTCTTCAATGAAATCGAGCAAAGAACCCTGGCGATTGGCATTGCGCTCCTGCACGGCCTTGGCGCTGCGAATACGGCTTTCCTGGTACTGCGGCATGCTGTCGGGCAGGTCGCGGTACACGCCGCCCGGACGGAAATACGCTGCGTGCATACGGGCACCCGAAACGGCCTCGTACATGTCGAACAGGTCTTCGCGCTCGCGGAAGGTGTAGATCAGGATGGTGGAGCTGCCGCAGTCGTTGCCGTGCGAGCCCAGCCACATCAGGTGGTTGAGCAGGCGGGTGATCTCGGAGAACATCACGCGGATGTACTGCGCACGCAGCGGTACTTCGATGCCCAGGAGCTTTTCAATGGCCAAGCAATAGGCGTGCTCATTGCACATCATGGACACGTAGTCGAGACGGTCCATATAAGGCAATGATTGAATGAATGTTTTGCTCTCAGCCAGCTTCTCGGTGGCGCGGTGCAACAGGCCGATGTGCGGATCGGCGCGCTGCACCACTTCGCCATCGAGCTCGAGCACCAGGCGCAACACGCCGTGGGCTGCGGGGTGCTGTGGACCGAGGTTCAGGGAATAGTTCTTGATTTCAGCCATGGTAGATCACCGGGAGGCGCATAGCGCTTCAGTGCAGGCCTCCGTAGTTTTCTTCGCGGATGATGCGCGGCGTGATTTCGCGCGGCTCGATCGAGACAGGCTCGTACACCACGCGGCGCTGTTCGGCGTCGTAGCGCATTTCCACATGGCCCGAGAGGGGGAAGTCTTTGCGGAACGGGTGGCCGATAAAGCCGTAGTCGGTCAGGATGCGGCGCAGGTCGTTGTGGCCATCGAACACGATGCCAAACAGATCGAAAGCCTCGCGCTCAAACCAGGGAGCCGAAGCCCACAAATCCGAAACGGACGCCACCACGGGCATATCGTCTTGCGGGCAGAACACGCGCACACGCACACGCTGGTTCAGACTGACGGACAGCAGGTGCACGACGACAGCGTAGCGCAAACCCTCCCACACACCATCGCCGAAGGCGGAGTAATCGACGCCGCACAGGTCAATGAGCTGCTCGAATTTGCAGGCAGGCGCATCGCGCAGGGTTTGCATGGCCTGCAGGTAGTCGGCAGCAGACACCACCACCGTCACCTCGCCGTGGCTGAGTGTGATGGAACGCGCCAGCGCGCCCAGCGCCTGGGCAATGTGGTCTTTGAGTTCTTCAGGGCGAATGGCAACAGCAGTCATGGCCTCTCCCTCAGACACGGGCAATGGTGTTGGTACGGCGGATTTTTTGCTGCAGCTGGATGATGCCGTAGAGCAAAGCCTCTGCCGTGGGCGGGCAACCGGGCACGTACACGTCTACCGGCACGATGCGGTCGCAACCGCGCACCACGGAATAGCTGTAGTGGTAGTAACCACCACCGTTGGCGCACGACCCCATGGAGAGCACCCAACGGGGCTCGCTCATCTGGTCGTACACCTTGCGCAGGGCCGGTGCCATCTTATTGCACAGGGTGCCCGCCACAATCATCAGGTCGGACTGGCGCGGACTGGCGCGGAACACCTCGGCGCCAAAACGGCCGATGTCGTAGCGCGCCGCCGCAGCGTGCATCATCTCC
>CAZRFF010000194.1:0-4504 GCA_964599265.1 uncultured Simplicispira sp.
CATGGTGTCCGCTGGCGGATGCCTGGAGGTCGATGGTGCCTGGGGCCACGTTGTCCATGCGGTAGCGCCCTTGGGCGTCCGTGAAGACTTCCAGGCTTGCACTTCCCGACAACGCCACCCTGGCACCTTGCAAGGGCCCCTGGGTGCTCGACGAAATGGTGCCCTCGATGGTTCCCATGACAGGCGTAGAGCCCGAAGCCGGCGGCAGGACGATGGCCCCCAGGTCGAACGATTGCCCCTGAGTCAGCGCAACGCTGCGCTGCTGGCTGGCGTACCCGGCGGCACTGGCGGCGACCAGGTAGTTGCCGCCAGCCAGGGTGGAGAACCGGAAGGAGCCGTCTGCGCCGGAAACCGCCAGTCGCGCCGCCGCGCCGGAAAGCTCCACGGAAGCACCCGCGATGGGCGCACCAGCGGCATCCACGATGCGCCCTGTGATGTCTGCTGCCTGCGGGCTGGCCGGCGGCTCGGAAGCCAGAGCCCGCAGCACGACCGCCGTGAGAAACGGGTCATTGCCCCAACTGCCATTGGATGCCTGCCGGGACACAAGCCATTGCCGCGCATCGCTGCGCGCACCATCGTCCACGGCTTGGAGCGTGAGGGCGTACAGGCCCAGGGCCGTGAGGTAGATGCTGTCGCGCCAGCTTCCGTTCGCCGCACGGGCGCCCTGCAGCCATGAGGCCATCCGCAGCACGGCCCCCTGGGTGCGCAGGTCGGACGAGGCGCCCTGAAGGGCCTCGACGGCCAGCGCCGTTGCCTGGATGCGCTCGCCTGCGGCTCCCGCCAGGAGTCCGCCGTCCGCCTCCTGCCGGGACAGGAGCCAGCCGCATACCTGGGTGCCCGCCATGGATGGCTGCACTGCAAAGGCCTGGCATGCCCACACCGTGTCGAGCGTGTTGCTTGCCGCGCCTTGCGCGGCGCCAAAGCCTCCATCCTGGTTCTGGCGGCTGGAGAGCGTGCCCAGGATAGGGCCGGCGTTCGCGCCCGCCGCTGTCAGCGCGACGGCGGCGCGTGCGAGCAGTTCCGTGTCTTCGCGGGCATCGGAAAGCCGCTGGATGAGCGGGCCCGGCACGGCGGCCTGGCCTGCCAGCAAGGCCGCCGTGCGCGCGACCTCGGCTTCGGCCTGTTCCGCCGTGGCGGCCGATGACGCGGCGTTGATGAGGGAACCGTCAGCCTGCACCTGGGCGCGCATCCAGGCCAGACCGGCAACGGTTTCCGGCGGCGCGGCATGGGCTGCCGAAACCATCAGGAGTGCAATGCACAGCCATGCCATGCTGTTCCTGAAATGGAACACACCGCCCAGCGCAAGCTGCCTCACAGCCTGCGTGGCGCTTTTCAAACCGCGCATTTCTTTCCCCCCTCACCTCCCGCACATGTCCACGCTGGTGGATGGCTTTGGAAGGTGCCCTCTCGTAATTATTAAAAAAACGGGGCGGAGTATAGGGAATGATTGAGGAGTTCTATCGGAAAATTACAAACTGAAATATCTGTAGCAAACCCAGGTCAAGTTTCACACCAGCGCGGATGCAGTGCCGCATCAGGACAGGCGCCGTTGGTAGACTGAGGCCGAGGCGGCCGCATACCCTGCAGGCACGGCCCCTGGTGGCCCAACCCCATCGCCGCCATCCACCTGGAACACCGCCACCGCCCGCACCAACTCCTGCGCCTGGGTGCTCAGGCCCGTGGCAGCCGCGGCAATCTGCTCCACCAGCGCGGCGTTCTGCTGGGTGACCTGGTCCATCTGCACGATGGCCTCGCCGATCTGTGCCACGCCCGAGCGCTGCTCGGCGCTGGCGCTGCTGATCTCGCCCACCAGGGCCGTGACCCGGCGAATGGACTGCACCACTTCCTGCATGGTGGCGCCTGCCTTGTCCACCAGGTCCGAACCCTGCGCCACGCGCTCCACGCTGGCGGAAATCAGGCCCTTGATCTCGCGCGCGGCCTCGGCGCTGCGCCCTGCCAGGGCCCGCACCTCGCTGGCCACCACGGCAAAACCGCGCCCCTGCTCACCTGCACGGGCCGCTTCCACGGCGGCGTTCAAGGCCAGGATGTTGGTCTGGAAGGCAATGCCGTCGATCACGCCGATGATGTCGGCAATCTTCTGGCTGGAGGCGTTGATGCCGCGCATGGTGTCCACCACCTGCCCCACCACGGCGCCGCCGCGCTCGGCCACGGTGCTGGCGTCGCACGCCAGGGTGTTGGCCTGCTGGGCGTTGTCCGCGTTGTGCGCTACAGCGTCGCGCAGCTCCTGCATGGAGGCCGAGGTTTCTTCCAGCGCGCCCGCCTGGGCCTCGGTGCGGTTGGACAGGTCCATATTGCCTTGCGCAATCTCGGTGCTGCCGCCCAGCACGTTTTGCGCACCCTGGCGCACATGCGTGACCACGCGCGCCAGGGCGCCCTGCATTTCCTTCAAGGCCAGCAGCAACTGCGCCACCTCGTTGCGCCCCTGCGCCTCGATGGGTTCTTGCAGGTTGCCCGCAGCCACCGAACGGGCCACACGCACCGCCTGGCGCAAGGGCCCGGTGATGGAGCGGATGATCCACCAAGCCAGCAAGCCCCCCAGCACCATGACCACCAGCGAGGTGGCCAGCAGCATCCCGCGCACGCTGTTGGCAGCCCGCTCGGTGGCGCCGGTGGCCTGGCCCAGTTGCTGTTGCTGCTGGTGCAGCAGGGCGTCCATGGCGCTGAAATAGGCCTGCTGGGCGGGGTGCATCTTGGTCACCAGCAAATCCTTGGCGTCGAACACCTGCCCGGAGCTGGCGAGATCCCGCGTCTCGTCCTGCAGCGGCTCGTACGCCTTGCGCGCCGCCTGCACCTGCTGCAGCGCGGCCTGCGCGGCACCGTCATCCGCCAGGAGCTTTTCCAGTTCGGCAAAGCGCTGGTCGATGCGTTTCTGCACGCGGCCTATGTTCTCGGCTTCGGCCATGATGGCCGCGGTGTCGCTCATCAGAATCATGTTGCGCACGCCGCTGGAGATGGTCTGCACGTCTTCCTTGATGGCGCTGCCCACCACCATGCGCGGTATGCGTGCATTGGCCACGTCGCCAAACAGCCCGGTCATGGCGGCAACCTGCACCCAGACCACCGCCACCATGGCAAGAATCATCATGCCAAGCAGGGCAAAGCCCAGCTCCAGCCGGGTCGAGATCCGCAAGTCATCAATACGCATGGCGTCGTCCTCCTGGCAGTGTGCACCGCCCATGTTGGCAAAGCCGCCGGGATCGCTCAAGACGGCGGCCCAGGGCCCCGCGCAAGCGGTCAGCGCCTGAAGCGCCCGCCGGTGCCGATGATGGAAAGATCAGAAAAATCCAGCCCCGTGTGGTCACTGGGGCTGTAGTCCAGCGCCAGGCCGCCCAGATCGATCCGGCCCAGGTTGTCCAAAGCCTGGTGCAGGCTGGCGCGGCTGGGTTTGGGGCCGGCGCGGCGCAGGCCCTCCACCAGCACCTTGGCGGCAGCGAAGCCTTCGAGCATGGCGGGGCTCAGCTCCTCTGCGCCCTGCGCCTTGGCCAGTTGGGCGGCCTCCTTGACCAGGCCGAAGCCCAGGCTCGACGGCATGACCTGGCTGACGATGACGCCTTGCGCCTGGTCGCCCAGCAGCTTGATGAAGCCGCCCGAGGCATTGTTGGACAAGGTAAGGTACTGCCCGCCCACCCGCGCCGCCTTGAGGCTGCGGATGCCCTCCACCACCGCCGTGCCCGAGCCGATGATGAGCACGGCCTGCGGCTCTGCAGCCTGCAATGCGGGCAGCAGTGGCGCAAAGTCAGGCCTGGTGCGATCGAACTTGACCACGGCCGCGGGCTCCAGCCCAGCCGCCTTGAGCCCATTGCGCGCGCCCTGCAAGCCGTCGGTGCCAAAGCTGTCGTCCACGTGCACCACCGCCACGCGGCGCACGCCAATGGACGTGAGGTGCGCCATGGCACGCTCGGCCTCGCGCTGGTAGGTGGCGCGCACGTTGAAGATATAAGGCTTGACCGGCTGGTGCAGCACCATGGCCCCGGTGGACGGGCCGATGAGCGCCACGCGGTGCTGCTCCAGCACGGTGTTGATGGCCTCGGCGTGCGGCGTGCCCCGGCTCATGAACAGGGCCAGCACGCCGCGCTCCTCGATCAGGGTGCGGGCGTTGGCCTCGGCTTTCTTGACGTCAAAACCGTCGTCCAGGGTGATGATTTCGATCTTCTCGCCGCCCACGCCGCCCTTGGCGTTGACATGGTCCAGGTAGAGCTGTGCGCCCTGCATGGATTCCTTCACCGTGGCCGCCACCGCTCCGGTGACCCCCACGGTCTGCCCAATGCGCAATTGCGCGCAGGCGGCGCTGGCGGCCAGGGCCAGCGCACACGCCACCACGAGGGTTTTGACGTGCGGCGCGGCCATGGCTACAGCATCCCCAGCATGCGCGGGAACCACAGGCTCAAGCCCGGCCAGTAGGTCACCACCACCAGGAAGCCCAGCATGGCCAGCAGCCAGGGCCAGACGGCCACCGTCAGTTCGGTGATGCCCATCTTGGTGA
>CAZRFF010000195.1:0-4496 GCA_964599265.1 uncultured Simplicispira sp.
CAAACCCTTGGACTCGCTAACTCAACATTGGCACGGCTGAAGGGGGGCAGGTCACTACAACGGCAACGGCCGACCAGTAGTGCGGCGCGACCGGCATCCTACGCACCCAGAGCCCCACATACCTCAACCAGCGCACGAACTTAGTCATAGCTCTCCTACCAACTTTGTTTGTATGGGACAAAGTATGGGACAAACGCGGCCAAAAGAAAAAGGACTTAGCCCCTTTCGAAGCTAAGTCCTTGATACATATGGTCGGCGTGGCGGGATTCGAACTCGCGACCCCTTGCACCCCATGCAAGTGCGCTACCAGGCTGCGCTACACGCCGAAGACTTAAATTATATACCGAAAAAACCTATGCCGACAAAAGATCGCGGATTTCGAGCAACTCTTTTCGTACCGACTCCATATCGGTCATGGCCGATGGAGGGGCCAAATCCACAACTTCGCCGACCGCGGCATCAATGGCCTCTTTCGGCAACCCGGCTTCGGCTGGTTCAGCCACCCCACCGCGGGGCGCTGGGTGCAGTTCTTGCAGCTTGTTGCGCGCTCCGCTGATGGTAAAGCCCTGGTCGTACAACAGGTCGCGGATGCGGCGGATCATCAGCACCTCGTGGTGCTGGTAATAGCGCCGATTGCCACGGCGCTTCATGGGGCGCAGTTGGGTAAATTCCTGCTCCCAATACCGCAGCACATGGGGCTTGACGCCACACAAATCCGCCACTTCGCCAATGGTGAAGTAGCGTTTTGCTGGAATGGAAGGGAGCACGGTGCCCATGGCGCAAGCTGGCTGTGAAGGGAACAAAATTCGCTGTACGGTTCGCGAAACCAAAGAGCGTACCGCAGTCTACGGCACTGCGCCACCATGCTTGAGGCGGGATTACAACAATTTGTGTCCCCTACCTGCCACAGCCCCGCAGCAGGGGCGGAACCAGGGTATGGCCCCTAGCCGTGCGTGCTCTGGATTTGTTCCTTGAGTTTGCTGCTGGCGTGAAAGGTCACCACCCGGCGCGCACCGATGGGGATGGCCTCGCCCGTGCGCGGATTGCGTCCGGGGCGCGGCGCCTTGGTGCGAATCTGGAAGTTGCCAAACCCCGAGAGCTTGACATCCGTACCGTCGATGAGGCTTTGCGCGATCAGATCGAAGAACGCATCGACCATGTCTTTGGATTCGCGCTTGTTCAGGCCGATGTGCTCAAAGAGCAAATCGGCCAATTGCGCCTTGGTCAGGGCTGGGGTTTCCAGGCTATCGACGGCAAATTCAATCACTTCATCGCTCCCTTCCAGCATCATGCACGCAACCTTGCTCCCACCTGGGTGCTGAGTTGGGCCAGCACAGCCTGCATGGCCGCATCAATGTCCGCTTCCGTCAGGGCGGCATGCCCCCCCAATGTGACGCGCACGGCCAGGCTTTTTTCGCCAGCCTCGAGCCCAGCAGGCGCGGTTTGTGCAGTTTTGGCGGCTTGCGGGCGGTACACATCGAACAGCACGGCATCGCGCAGCAGCTCTGCAGGCACGGCGCTGCGGATGGCTGCCATGATAGCCGCGTGGCCCACGCCCTCGGCCACCACCACGGCCAAGTCACGCTGCACGGTCTGGTGTTTAGGCACCGCTGCGAAACGTGGCACAGCCTGGGCCAAAACAGCGCTCAGTTCCAGCTCGAACAGCACGGGCGGTTTCGGCAGCTCCCAAGACTGGCACCAGCGGGGGTGCAACTCGCCCACATGGCCGACCACCTGGTCGCCAATGCACACGCGCGCAGAGCGTCCAGGGTGCATGGCAGGGTGCTCGGCAGCCTCAAAGCGGGGCTGGGCGGGGGCGAACAATGCCTCCACATCGCCCTTGGCATCGTAAAAATCGACATTGCGCTCTTTGCTGCCCCACTGCAGGGTATCGCAAGGGCCGTAGGCCAATGCGGCCACGCGCATGGGCTGGTGGTAGCCTTGCACGGTGCTGTCGGAATCGGGTACCGAAGCGTCGCGCAAAAACACGCGGCCCAGCTCAAACACACGCACACGCTCGGCGCGGCGATCCAGGTTGAACTTCAGCACCTGCAAGAGCGATCCGAGCAAGGACGAGCGCATCACGCTCAGTTGGCTGGCAATGGGGTTGAGCAGCTTGATCGGGTTGCCATTGCCCGCCAGCTCCCGCTCCCAGCGCTCTTCCACAAAGCTGAAGTTGATGGTTTCCTGGTAACCCTGCGCGGCCAGCTGGTGGCGCACGTCAAACGCGCTGCGCTGGTTTTCGGCGCGCAGCTTGGGCGTGATGGGCGCCAGCGGTGCGGTGGTCGGCAGCTGGTTGTAGCCCACCATGCGGGCTACCTCTTCGATCAGGTCTTCCTCGATGGTCAGGTCAAAGCGGTAGGACGGCGGCGTGACCGTAACGGTGCCCTCACCCTCAACCACGGCCAAGCCCAGGCCGCGCAAGGCATCCGCACATTGCTTCTGGGTGAGCGGCATGCCAATGACCTTGGCGGCCCGCGCTACGCGCAGAACGACGGATTTGGCCTCTGGCATGCGTGCCTGCTGGTCGGTGACGGGGCCGCATTGCGTCTGGGGTGTGCCGCAAATGTCGAGCACCAATTGCGTGATGCGCTCGATGTGCTCCACCGTAAGCTGTGGGTCTACACCGCGCTCAAAGCGATGGCCCGCATCGGTAGAAAAGTTGTAACGGCGCGAGCGCCCGGCCACTGCCTTGGGCCACCAGAAGGCGGCTTCGATGTAGATGTTTTGCGTATCGTCGGACACGGCCGTGGCGTCGCCGCCCATGATGCCGGCGAGCGATTCGACCGATTGGGCATCGGCGATGACACCGACTTTTTCATCCAACTCCACGGTGTTGCCGTTGAGCAGCTTGAGCTGCTCGCCCTTGCTGCCCCAGCGCACATCCAGGCCGCCGTGGATTTTGTCCAGGTCAAAAATATGCGAAGGGCGGCCCAGCTCGAACATCACATAGTTGGAGATGTCCACCAGCGCCGTCACGCTGCGCTGGCCGCAGCGCGCCAGGCGGTCCACCATCCACTGCGGGGTTGGGGCCTGGGTGTTGACGTTGCGCACAATGCGGCCGGAAAAACGTCCGCACAAATCAGGGGCGCTGATGGTGACGGGCAATGTGTCATCCAGGGCGGCCTTGGCCGTGGGGAATGTGGGGTTTTGCAAGGGCGCGCCCGTCAGGGCCGCCACCTCGCGCGCCACGCCGTACACGCTCAGGCAATGCGCCAGGTTGGGCGTGAGCTTCAGGGTGAACAGCGTATCGTCGAGTTGCAGGTATTCCCGGATGTTCTGGCCCAGCGGTGCATCGGCAGGCAGCTCCAGCAAACCACCGTGGTCTTCCGAAAGCTTGAGCTCACGGGCCGAGCACAGCATGCCCTGGCTTTCCACGCCGCGCAGTTTGCCGACCTTGATGGAAAACGGTTTGCCATCTTCGCCCGGCGGCAGTTCGGCCCCCACCAAGGCGCAGGGCACACGGATGCCCACGCGCGCATTGGGTGCGCCGCAGACGATGTTGAGCAAAGCGCCCTGCCCTACGTCCACCTGGCACACGCGCAGGCGGTCGGCATTGGGGTGCTGCTGCGCCTCTTTGATTTCACCCACCACAATACCGGTGAATGGCGGCGCCACGGGCTGCAGGTCTTCGACTTCCAGCCCCGCCATGGTCAGGGTTTCAGCCAGTTGTTGCGTGGACAGCGGCGGGTTGCAAAACGCGCGCAGCCAGGATTCAGGAAATTGCATAGTCAGTTTTCGTTGGCGCGCTAGCGGCCCACTGGGTGAATTACTGGAACTGGGACAGGAAACGGATATCGCCGTCGAAGAACAGGCGCAAATCGTTCACGCCGTAGCGCAGCATGGTGAAGCGGTCCAGGCCCATGCCGAAGGCAAAGCCGATGTAGCGCTCGGGATCCAACCCCATATTGCGCACCACGTTGGGGTGCACTTGGCCAGAGCCGGCCACCTCCAGCCAGCGGCCCGCCAGCGGCCCGTCCTGGAACTGGATGTCGATTTCGGCGCTGGGTTCGGTGAACGGGAAAAAGCTGGGCCGAAAACGCAGCACCAGGTCATCGCTCTCGAAAAAGGTGCGGCAAAAGGCCGTGAACACGACCTTCAAATCCTTGAAACTCACGTTCTCGCCAATCCACAAACCTTCGCACTGGTGGAACATGGGCGAGTGGGTGGCGTCGGAATCCACGCGGTAGGTGCGGCCGGGGACGATGACGCGGATCTCGGGCATGCTCTGGCCAGCGTCGATGTGGGCACGGTATTTTTTGACGTGCTGCACGGCATGGCGCACCTGCACTGGGCTGGTGTGCGTGCGCAGCAGGTTGGGCGCCTCGGGCGAACCGCCTTCGATGTAAAAAGTATCGTGCATGGAACGCGCCGGATGGTCTTCGGGCGTGTTCAATGCAGTGAAGTTGAACCAGTCGGATTCAATTTCGGGGCCTTCTGCCACATCGAAACCCATGGAGCCAAAAATGCCCTGGATGCGCTCCAGCGTCCGCATG
>CAZRFF010000196.1:0-4481 GCA_964599265.1 uncultured Simplicispira sp.
CCCACCGCCAGCCGGTGCGCCTGCGCGGGCGACAGGCCCATGGCAGCGCCTGCACGCGCCATGGCCTCTAAAAAATAAAACACATAGGCCGGGCCCGAGCCCGAAATGGCCGTGACGGCGTCGAGCTGCTTTTCGCTCTCGACCCACAAAAAATCCCCCGTGGTGGCCAAAATGGCTTCGACCTGGGCGCGTTCGGCGGCGCTCACCGCCGGGCGGGCGTAGAGCGCGCTCATGCCCTTGCCCACCAGCGCAGGCGTGTTGGGCATGGTGCGCACGATGCGTTCCGTGCCCAGCCACTGGGCAATGCTGTCCGAGCGTATGCCGGCGGCCACGCTCAGGTGCAGCGCCTGCGCCGTGTGGGCGCGGGCCTGGGCGGCGGCCTCTTTGAAGGTCTGGGGTTTCACGGCCCACACCACGGTGGCTGCGCGCGCCAGCTCCGGGCCCGGTGCAGGCTGGGCGGTGATGCCAAAATTCTGGAGCAGCGCTGCGCGGGCGGGCTCCCAGGGTTCGACGACTTCGATGGCCTGCGCCGGGTGGCCCTGGCGGATCAGCCCGCCAATGATGGCGCTGGCCATGTTGCCGCCGCCGATGAAGGCGATGGTGGGTGGGGTGGGGGTGTCGTGTGTCATGGGCCTTACTGTATGCGCTTTGGCCCAGGCAGGGCGGCATCCCCCGCATGCATGGCCTATGCCGCCGGCAAAGTGGCCTGCGCCACCGCATGCTCCCAGCGCGCCATGAGCGCCTGGGCCTGCGCCCGGGGCAGGGTGGGTACAAAGCGGCGTTCTGCGCGCCACAGGGCCGAGAGTTCATCCGTGCTGGCGTACACCCCGCTGGCCAGGCCCGCCAGGTAGGCGGCGCCCAGGGCGGTGGTCTCTACCACCGCGGGGCGCACCACCGGAATGCCCAGCAAATCGGCCTGGAACTGCATGAGCAAATCGTTCACGCAGGCGCCGCCGTCCACGCGCAGCTCGCTCACCGGCGTGCCGCCCGCGGCCACGGCGTCGCGGCCCATGGCCAGCAGCAGTGCGGCGCTTTGGTAGGCAATGCTCTCCAGCGCCGCGCGGGCGATGTGGGCGATGGTGGTGCCGCGTGTCAGGCCCGTGATGGTGCCGCGCGCCTCGGGCTTCCAATAGGGGGCGCCCAGGCCCGTGAAGGCGGGCACCATCATCACGCCGCCCGAATCGGGCACGCTTTCGGCCAATGCCTGCACCTGGTGGCTGCCCTGGATGGCGTTCAGCCCGTCGCGCAGCCACTGCACCACGGCGCCGCCGACAAACACGCTGCCCTCCAGCGCAAAAGCGGTGTGCGCCGTGGGCTGCGCCGCGCTGGTCGTGATCAGGCCGTTGTGGCTGGTCTGGAAATGCCCCCCCGTGTGCATGAGCATGAAGCAGCCCGTGCCATAGGTGTTCTTGGCCATTCCGGCGCTAAAGCACGCCTGGCCGAACAGGGCGCTTTGCTGGTCCCCCGCCACGCCGCCAATGGCCACGGCGCTGCCCAGCAGGTCGGGTGCGGTGCGGCCAAAATCGCTGGCAGACGGCAGCACTTCGGGCAGCAGGGAGCGGGGGATGTTCAGCAGGGCCAGCAGTTCATCGTCCCACTGGTTGCTGTGCACGTTGAACAACATGGTGCGGCTGGCGTTGCTCACGTCCGTCACATGGCGCTGCCCGCCCGTGAGCTGCCAGATCAGCCAGCTGTCCACCGTGCCAAACGCCAGCTCGCCGCGCTCGGCCTGGGCCCGTGCGCCCGGCACGTTGTCGAGCAGCCATTGCAGCTTGGTGCCAGAGAAGTAGGCATCCACCAGCAGCCCGGTTTTTGCCTGGATGGCGCCCGCATGGCCCTGCGCACGCAACTGCGCGCAGGCGGGCTCGGCGCGCCGATCCTGCCAGACGATGGCGTGGTGCACGGGCTGGCCTGTCTTGCGGTGCCACAGCACCGTGGTTTCGCGCTGGTTGGTGATGCCGATGGCGCGCACTTGCGCCGCGCTGATGTGGGCTTGCGCCAGGGCCTCGCGCGCGGTGGCCAGCTGCGTGCGCCAGATCTCCTGCGGGTCGTGCTCCACCCAGCCCGGCTGGGGGTAAATCTGGGGCAACTCGCGCTGTGCCTGGGCCACGGCGTGGCCGTGGGCATCGAACACAATGCTGCGCGAACTGGAGGTGCCCTGGTCCAGGGCGAGAAGGTAGGTCATGGTGGTGGGAAATGTGGGTTGCAAATGGGGCGGAGCGTATTCACCGCACGCGCCATTCGCGCCAGGCCTGGAGCAGCTTTTCGTAGCTGATCGTTTGTCCGGGCGGATTTTCATTGTCCAGTTTTTTACGTGGCGCGGCGAAATCATCAAGCCACTGCTTGCTATCGCTCTTTGGGTTGAGCCGTGGCGGGCATTTGTGCATCCCTGCCTGTTCCAGCGAGGCCATCACCTGGTCCATTTCTTCGGCCAGGGTGTCCATGGCGGCCTGCGGCGTCTTTTCGCCGGTGACGGCGGTGGCGATGTTCTTCCACCACAGGCTGGAGAGCTTGGGGTAGTCGGGCACGTTGGTGCCGGTGGGCGTCCAGGCCACGCGGGCCGGGCTGCGATAAAACTCAATCAGCCCGCCGTATTTCGCAGCGTTCTGTGTGAAGTAATCGTGCCGGATGTCGCTGTTGCGGATGAACGTCAGGCCGGTGATGGACTTCTTCAGCGACACGGTCTTCGATGTTACGAACTGCGCATAGAGCCAGGCGGCGGCCAGGCGGTCGGGGTGGTGGTTTTTAAAAAAGGTCCAGGCGCCCACGTCCTGGTAGCCGTTTTGCATGCCAGGCTTCCAGTAGGCCCCTACAGGGCCGGGCGCCATGCGCCACTTGGGCGTGCCGTCGGCATTCACCACGGGCAGGCCGGGTTTGGTCATGTCGGCGGTGAAGGCCGTGTACCAGAATGCCTGTTGCGCGATCTGTCCTTGGGCGGGCACGGGGCCCGCTTCGCCGAAGGTCATGCCCATGGCTTCCTTGGGGGCATATTTCTTGAGCCACTCCACGTACTTGCGCAGGGCATAGACCGAGGGCGGGGAGTTGGTGGCGCCGCCCCGGGCCACGCTGGCACCTACTGGCGTGCACTTGTCGACGGGATCGACGCGGATGCCCCATTCATCCACGGGGCGGCCATTGGGGTAGCCTTTGTCGGCCGCGCCCGCCATGGACAGCCAGGCATCGGTGAAACGCCAACCCAGGCTGGGGTCTTTCTTGCCGTAGTCCATGTGGCCATAAATGGGTTTGCCGTCGATCTGCTTCACGTCGTTGGTGAAGAACTCGGCAATGTCTTCGTAGGCGCTCCAGTTGAGCGGCACGCCCAGGTCGTAGCCATATTTGGCCTTGAACTTCTCCTTGAGATCCTTGCGGTCGAACAAATCAGCGCGGAACCAGTACAGGTTGGCGAACTGCTGGTCGGGCAACTGGTACATCATTCCGTCGGGGGCCCTGGTGAATTGGGCGCCGATGAAGTCCTTGAGATCCAGGCCGGGATTGGTGAAGTCCTTTCCTGCACCCACCATGTAGTCGGTCAGGTTCAGGATTTTTCCGTAGCGGAAATGCGTTCCAATCAGGTCGGAATCGCTGATCCAGCCGTCGTAGAGTGATGTGCCAGAGCGCATGGATGCCTGTAATTTTTCGACGACATCCCCCTCCTGGATCAGATCGTGCCTGACCTTGATTCCGGTAATTTCCTCGAAGGCCTTGGCCAGTGTCTTGGATTCGTATTCGTGCGTGGTGAGGGTTTCGGAGACGACCGAAATTTCCTTCACGCCCTTGCCCTGGAGCTTCTTGGCCGCGTCGATGAACCACTTCATCTCGGCCTCCTGCTGGTCTTTGCCCAAGACAGAGGGTTGAAATTCGTTGTTGATCCATGCCAGTGCCTGGGGCTCACCAGCAAAGCTGGCGTTGGCAAGGATCAGGGCGCAAATGGCAAGCCCGGTGCGGGGAAAACGCATGGATACTCCGTTGGTTTTTAGCGTATGGTTGTTGGAATCAATCGGCCTGCTCAGCCGTGGCCTGGGGTGTGGCCACCACCAACTGCACATCGGCGTTCGCCAGCAAGGTCGCGAAAGGCGCAGGCGGTGGCGTGTCGGTGAACAGGCGGTCGATCTGGTCCAGCGTGGCCAGGCGCACCATGGCCGGGCGGTTGAACTTGCTGTGGTCGGCGGCCAGCCACACCTCGCGGGCGTGTTCGACAATGGTTTGCGCCACCTTCACCTCGCGGTAGTCGAAGTCGCGCAGCGTGCCGTCGTCCTCGATGCCCGAGATGCCGATGATGGCAATGTCCACGCGGAACTGGCGGATGAAATCCACCGCCGCCTCGCCCACGATGCCGCCGTCGCGCGTGCGCACCACGCCGCCCGCCACGATCACCTCGCAGTCCGGGTTGCCGCACAGGATGCTCGCCACGTTCAGGTTGTTGGTGATCACGCGCAGGCCCTTGTGGTGCAAGAGCGCGCGGGCAATGGCCTCGGTGGTGG
>CAZRFF010000197.1:0-4467 GCA_964599265.1 uncultured Simplicispira sp.
GAATAGTCGCCGGTCACGTAGTTCACGCCCTGGCCCATGAGTTCGATCACGAACAAGCCCGTGCCCAGCTTGCGCAGCATGGCTTGCAAATCATCCCCCGGCCGGGTGTGGCGCGACGTGAGCGCCAGGTTGTGCGAGCCCCCCGCATTGCCCGTGGTCTTCATGCCCAATTTGCGGGCGGAATAGCTGCTTAAAAAATACCCTTCCACGCGCCCGGCATCGACCACCTTGCGCGCCTTGACGCGCACGCCTTCTTCGTCAAAAGGCGAGCTGCCCTTGCCACGCAAAACGAACGGGTCTTCGGCAATATCAATGTGCTGCGGAAAAACGCGCTTGCCCAGCGAATCGAGCAAAAAACTGCTCTTGCGGTACAGGGCGCCGCCGCTCACGGCCTGCACAAAAGCGCCCAGCAGGCCCGCGGCCAGGGGCGACTCGAACAGCACCGGGCATTCGGTGGTCGGTATCTTGCGGCTGTGCAGGCGGCTCAAAGCGCGCTCGGCGGCATAACGCCCGACAAAGGCCGGGGCAGCCAACTCCGGCAAGCTGCGTTGCGAGCTGTACCAGGCATCGCGCTGCATCTCGCCATGGCGGCCTGGCAGCGAGGCAATGGGCGCGACCGAAATACTGTGGCGCGACGAGGCATACCCCCCGCGAAAGCCCCGCGTGTGCGCGCTGAAAAAATGGCTTTGCTGGGCAGAGACACCCGCGCCCTCGCTGTTGGTGATGCGCTTGTGCGTGCCCAGTGCGGCAGCCTCGCATTCCAGCGCCATGCGCGCAGCCTCTTCGCTGCTGGGCACCCAAGGGTGGAACAGGTCCAAATCACGGTGTTCGCCGGTGGGGGCAATGTCCTGCGCATCGGGCAGGCCAGCCACCGGGTCTTCGGCCGTGAAGCGGGCTATGTCGTAGGCCGCCTGCACGGTGCGCTCGATAGCCTCGTCCGAAAAATCCGACGTGCTGGCATTGCCGCGCCGCTGCCCCACGTAGACCGTCACCCCCAAGGATTTATCACGGTTGCGCTCCACCGTCTCCAGCTCGCCCTTGCGCACGCTCACCGACAGGCCCGCCCCTTCGGAGGCTTCGGCCCCGGCATCGGTCGCGCCCAGCTTGCGCGCATGGCGCAGGGCGTGGTCTACAAGGTGTTCAAACTCAGGGCGGGTATAGGCAAAGCCGGAAGCGGCTGCAGAAGGCGTATGGTTCATGGCGACGGCTATGATACTTGCCACCGTGGCCAGCGGCTGGCATCACCACCCTGCCCAGCACCACCGCCCACCCCTTTTCCCCTGAAACTCCACCATGCCGCGCAAACCCAAAAAAGGCTATTTCGTGAAAGGCCAGTTCGTTGCCGAAGGCAGCGAACTCGATCTGCAGCTCAAGGCCGAACTCAAAGGCACGGACACCAGCCGGACCGACCTCAAGCGCGAAAGCGATGAACTGCAAGAGCTGGGCAAGGAACTGCTCACACTGCGCAGCGATTTATTCACCCGCCTGCCCCTGCCCGAAACCCTGGTGCTGGCACTGGGCGAAGCCCGCCGCATCACCAATTTCGAAGGCAAACGCCGCCAGATGCAGTATGTGGGCAAACTCATGCGCAGGCTGGACGACGCACAAGTGCAGGCCGTGCGCGATGCCCTGGCCGAACAGCGCAGCGGCCCCGCCCGCGAAAACCTGCTGCTGCACCAGGCCGAGCATTGGCGCGATCAGCTCATCGCCCACGACAGCGCCCAGGCCGAGTGGATTGCCGCCTTTCCAGGCACCGACATCCAGCAGTTGCGCGCCCTGATCCGCCAGGCCCGCAAAGATGCCCTCCCCCCCCGCGAAGCCGCCGTGGCCCAATCCCACGGCCAGGCCCCACGCAAGGGCCGCGCCTACCGCGACCTGTTCACCCTGCTGCGCGCCCAGTTGGGGCCCAGCGCCAGCAGCCCGCCCGAGGCCCCGCCAGAGGAGCAAGACCATGACTGAGACCCACAGCTGCGCGCCGGTGACCATCGGCATCGTCTCCATCAGCGACCGTGCCAGCAGCGGCTCCTACGAAGACAAGGGCTTGCCCGCGCTGCACGACTGGCTCAAGCGCGCGCTCAAAAACCCCATCCGCTTCGAACCCCGTCTCATCCCCGACGAGCAAGAGCGCATCAGCGCCACGCTCATCGAACTGGTAGACCACAAGCATTGCCATTTGGTGCTCACCACCGGCGGCACCGGCCCCGCCCCGCGCGACGTCACCCCCGAGGCCACGTTGGCCGTGGCGCACAAGGAGATGCCCGGTTTTGGCGAGCAGATGCGCCGCATTGGCATGCACTTCGTGCCCACCGCCATCCTCTCGCGCCAGGTGGCCGTGGTACGCGGCGGCAGCCTCATCATCAACCTGCCCGGCCAGCCCAAGGCCATTGCCGAAACGCTGGAAGGCTTGAAGGATGCCGACGGCAAATCCACCATCCCCGGCATCTTCGCTGCCGTGCCTTATTGCATCGACCTGATTGGCGGCCCTTACCTCGAAACACACGATACCGTGTGCAAGGCCTTCCGCCCCAAGAGCGCCGTGCGGCCCCATACACTCTGACATCCACCCCAACGCCTGCCTCCTCTGCCATGCCCATTTACCGTTGCAACCAGTGCGGCTTTGTCTCCGAAGAAGCCAGCACCGCCATTGGCACCACCATGCCCTGCGCACGCTGCGGCACCGCATCCACGGTATTCGGCACCGTCTTTTATGTGGAAAAACTGCTGGAACGCTACTTTGCAGCCATGCGCGAACTCAAAGCCTTGCAACAGGCCGAGGCAGACGCGGCACCAGACGCCGCACCACAACCCGCCAACGACAAGGAGGAAGCCAGCCCCTTGCAGGACGTGAACCTGCACAACACCTCTTTGCTGGCCACGGCCGAGCAACACGCTCCTTTGCAGCAATGGTTTGCCTCGCGCCAGATCGAAGCCCGTTTCGATTTTGCACAGGCCGATACCAGTGGCTTCTTTGACGATGCCGCACGCATGGTAGGCGGCCGCTACGACCTGTTTGGCGAGTTGATGGAGCGGGTGCGCTGGGCCTACCGCAAAAGCCATAGCTGGGTGAACCTGGAACTCGCCAATCTCGCGCAAAAAGACGCCCAGGCCATCACCAACCTGTGCCGCCAGCTCTACAGCCACACGTTCTTTTCGCGTTACCACTACCAAAAGCCAGAAAAAATCGTGCGCCTGACCCTGCAAAGCGCACCAGCCGTCCGCCAATTCTTCGATGGTGGTTGGCTGGAGTGGTATGCCTTCATGGCACTGATAGAGCACCAGCAAGAGCGACACCAAAGCTTCTCCTGTGCCCGGGGTGTGAAGGTGGTCTTCCCCAACGAAGACCTGCACGAACTCGATGTGGTGTGTCTGCCCGCAGGCCAGATGCCTATATGCATTGAATGCAAATCCGGGGAATTCAGGCGCGACATCGACAAATACCTGCGCCTGCGCAAACGCCTGGGACTGGAAAAAAGCCGCTTCATCCTCTGCGCAGCCGACCTGAGCGACGAGCAGGCTGCAGGTCTGTCTGCCATGTACGACCTGAGCTTTGTCAACCTGCAAACTCTCCAGCCCCATTTGCAGCGCCTGATCGCCTGATAGCCTGAAAGGCGTCCCTTTCGTCCCCCAACCCTGCCCGATGGGGACGGTCTCTTCGGGTTTCCACTATGGAAGCATTTTGTATTTTGTATACACTTTTTCCATACGACTTTGGAAACCCGACCTATGACCCCATCCATCCATCCCGTCGATGAGCGCCTGCCCCTGGGCAGGTTGACTGCTTTGGGCTTGCAGCATGTGCTGGTGATGTACGCCGGCGCTGTGGCGGTGCCGCTCATCGTGGGGCGCGCGCTCAACCTGCCGCCGCACCAGGTGGCGCACCTGATTTCTGCCGATTTGTTTGTCTGCGGGCTGGTCACGCTGATCCAGGCCTGGGGCGCGACGCAATGGTTTGGCATCAAGCTGCCGGTGATGATGGGCGTGACCTTTGCCGCCGTGGCGCCCATGGTGTCCATGGCGCAAACCACGGGCGGCGAGGCGGGGGCGGGGTTGATTTTCGGCGCGGTCATTGGCGCGGGGGTCATCTCCATCCTCATCGCCCCCATGGTCAGCCGCATGCTGCGGTTTTTTCCGCCGGTGGTCACGGGCACCATCATTGCGGTCATTGGCATCAGCCTGATGCGCGTGGGCATCAACTGGATTTTTGGCAACCCCGTGGGCCCCACGGCGCCCAGCATGGTCAACCCGGAGTACGCCAAATGGTTGTCTGCCGTGCAAGCGGCCACGGGTGCGCCTGGTTCGGCGCTGCCCCCGGTGCCCAAGGGCTTTTCCATCGTCCCCACCCTGCCCAACCCCAAGTACGCAGACCTCACGGGCGTGGGCATCTCGGGCCTGGTGTTGGTGTCCATTTTGCTGATCGCCAAGTTCGGCAAGGGCTTTATCGCCAACATCTCGGTGCTGCTGGGCATC
>CAZRFF010000198.1:0-4463 GCA_964599265.1 uncultured Simplicispira sp.
GGGGGGGCCGGGCCGCGCCCGGCCGGGGCGCGCGCCAGGGTCTGGGGCGGCCTGGTGCTGCGGCGGGCGGCCAGCGGCGCCCGGGAATGGACGCGCCTGTACCGCTTCGAGGCGCTGCTGCCCAACCATGCCGGCGGCGTGCTGGGCTACTGGCTCGGTCCGCTGGCCATGCGCTGGCTGGGGTTCACCGGCTCGGGGCTGGTGGGCATCGTGCTGGTGGTGCTGGGCTCGGCGCTGGTGTTCCGCTTCTCCTGGGGGCAATTGGCCGAGCTGCTGGGTTCGCGCATCGAGGCGCTGGTGCAAACGGGCCGGGCCAAGCGTGAGGCTGCCTTGGACGCCGCCGAAGGCCGCCGCGCCGCACGGGCCCGCCAGGAAGTCGTGCGCGAAGAGCGCCACGAGATCGAAGAGCACCACCCCCAGCCGGTGCCCATCATCATCGAGCCCGTATTGGTCGAAGTGCCGCAGAGCACGCGTGTGGCCAAGGAGCGGCAAAAACCCCTGTTCACCGACATGCCAGACAGCCGTCTGCCGCAGGTGGATTTGCTGGACGGTGCGCCGCAGCACAAAGAGTCGGTGGCGTCCGAAACGCTGGAGATGACCAGCCGCCTGATCGAAAAAAAGCTCAAGGATTTTGGTGTGGAGGTGACCGTGGTGGCCGCCCAGCCCGGCCCGGTGATCACGCGCTACGAGATCGAGCCTGCCACGGGCGTCAAAGGCTCGCAAATCGTCAACCTGGCCAAAGACCTAGCGCGCTCGCTCAGCCTGGTGTCCATCCGCGTGGTGGAGACCATTCCGGGCAAGACCACCATGGCGCTGGAGCTGCCCAACGCCCGGCGCCAGACCATCCGCCTGTCCGAAATTTTGGGTTCGCAGGTCTACCACAATGCCAAGAGCCAACTGACGGTGGGGCTGGGCAAGGACATCGTGGGCAACCCCGTGGTGGCCGATTTGGCAAAAATGCCGCACTGCCTGGTGGCGGGCACCACGGGTTCGGGCAAGTCGGTGGGGATCAACGCCATGATCCTCTCGTTGCTCTACAAGGCCGAGGCGCGTGATGTGCGCCTGATGATGATAGACCCCAAGATGCTGGAAATGTCGGTCTACGAAGGCATTCCGCACCTGCTGTGCCCAGTGGTGACCGATATGAAGCAGGCCGCCAACGGCCTGAACTGGTGCGTGGCCGAAATGGAGCGGCGCTACAAAATCATGAGCAAGGTGGGCGTGCGCAACCTGGCTGGCTACAACACCAAGATCGACGAGGCCAAGGCGCGCGGCGAGTCCATTGGCAACCCTTTCAGCCTCACACCCGAGCAGCCCGAGCCTTTGGACCGCCTGCCGCACATCGTCGTCGTCATCGATGAATTGGCCGACCTGATGATGGTGGTGGGCAAAAAAATCGAAGAACTCATCGCCCGCCTGGCGCAAAAGGCGCGGGCGGCGGGCATCCACCTCATCCTGGCCACGCAGCGCCCCAGCGTGGATGTGATTACCGGTCTGATCAAGGCCAATATCCCGACGCGCATTGCCTTCCAGGTGAGCAGCAAGATCGACAGCCGCACCATCCTCGACCAAATGGGTGCCGAGGCGCTGCTGGGCATGGGCGACATGCTCTACATGGCCAGCGGCACGGGGCTGCCCATCCGTGTGCACGGCGCTTTTGTGAGCGACGATGAAGTGCACCGCGTGGTTCACTACCTCAAGGAACAAGGCGAGCCGGATTACATCGAAGGGGTGTTGGAGGGCGGCAGCGCGGACGGGGATGGCGATGCAGGGTTTGAAGGCGGTGGTGGCGAGGGGGGCGAAAAAGACCCCATGTACGACCAGGCCGTGGAAGTGGTGCTCAAAGACCGCAAAGCCAGCATCTCTTACGTGCAACGCAAACTGCGCATTGGCTATAACCGCTCGGCGCGCTTGCTCGAAGACATGGAAAAAGCCGGCCTGGTCAGTGCCCTGACGGCCAGCGGCCAGCGTGAGGTGCTGGTGCCGGCAAGGGAGTGAACGCCCCGCCTGGGGTGCTGCGACCGGCGATATGAAGGTTTTTTGTGAAAAAATTAATCACTACAATTTTGATAGCTGCCAGCGCCCAGTGGGCCAGCGCAGACGGCCTGAAAAGCCTCGAGAATTTCATGAAAACCGTGCAAACGGGGCAGGCCGACTTCACCCAAACGGTGGTGATGCCGGCCAAGGACGGGCAGGTCGCCAAGCAAAAAAACTCCAGCGGCAGCTTCGAATTTCAGCGCCCGGGGCGTTTCCGTTTTGTTTACAAAAAACCGTTCGAACAAACCATCGTGGCCGACGGGCAAACACTGTGGTTTTACGATGTGGATTTGGCCCAGGTCACGCAGCGTTCGCAAAGCCAGGCGCTGGGCGCAACACCTGTGGCCATCTTGGCGTCGGGCAGTGACTTGCAGGCGCTGCGTGCCGATTTCTCGCTAGCATCCGCCCCGGCTGCCGAAGGGCTGGAGTGGGTGTTGGCGCAGCCCAAGGTGCGTGACGGGCAACTGCAAAGCGTGCGCGTGGGTTTTGATGGTGAGCGCCTGGCTGCGCTGCAAATCGTTGACAGCTTTGGTCAGCAGTCCACCCTGCGGTTTGCCAATCTCCAGACCAATGTGCCGTTGCCTACCGCATCGTTCCAGTTCAAGCCCCCGGCGGGGGTGGATGTGCTGCGCCAGTAAGTCCTCCTATTTTTATTTCCTTCGCTTTCAGGCAATCCCATGGCCTTGCCCGCTGATCCTTCGGTCATCACGCACAGCATCCAACTGGCGATTGCGCCGGTGTTCCTGCTGACGGCGGTTGCGGGCATGATCGGTGCGGTGGCCGGGCGCTTGGCGCGCATCATTGACCGGGGGCGCAAGGTGGAAGAGCGCGCCCTTGCCTGCACCGACGGCGCGGCGCTGGCCCTGTTGCTGCAGGAACTGGCCTGGCTGCGTCGGCGGGGGCGGTTGGCCAATGCCTGCATCGGGCTGCTGACGCTGTGCGCGTTGTTGATTGGTCTGACCATCGTTGTGCTGTTCGTCGGTGAGATGCTCGACTGGGCCTCCAGCCGCTGGGCCGCTGGCGGCTTTCTTTCGGGCGTGCTGGCTTTCATGCTGGCGCTGCTGTGCTTCTTCGTTGAGACGCTGATGGCGGCACGGGTGCTCAACTTCCACATGCCTGAGCAGGCGGGCAGCGGTTCAAAACCAAATTAATCCAGCGCCCGGCATCAGCCTACGAGTTGCGCCACCCGCTCGCGCACGCGCGGCAGCCAATCGGCCTCGAACCAGGGGTTCTTTTTCAGCCAGCCGTTGTTGCGCGGGCTGGGGTGGGGCAGCACCACGGTGTGCGGCCACAGGCGCTGCCAGTCTTGCACGGCGGCGGTGATGGATTTTGGGGCGCTGGGTGCGTGCCAGGCCAAGGCGTATTGGCCCAGCACCACGGTCAATTCGATGTGCGGCAATTGCGCCAGCAGCGGCGCACGCCAGGCGGGGGCGCATTCGGGGCGCGGCGGCAGGTCGCCCGATGGGCCGGTGCCGGGATAGCAAAAACCCATGGGCAGGATGGCCGTGAGCGCCGGGTCGTAAAACTGCGCGGGCGTCAAACCCAGCCATGCACGCAGGCGCTGGCCGCTGGCGTCGTCAAACGGAATGCCCGAGGCATGCACCTTGCGCCCTGGCGCCTGGCCCGCAATCAGGATGCGGGCGCTGCTGGCTGCCTGCAATACGGGGCGCGGCCCCAGGGGTAGGTGGGCCGCACAAATCTGGCAGGCGCGCACGCGGTGCAAAAGTGCGCCCAACGTTTCGTCGGGTGGGGTAGGGCGGTCGTGGGCCATGCGCCATCATAAAAAATTTGCCATGGCATCCAACTTCACCTTGGAGTTGTATGCCATATGGCTGCAATGATGATGGCCAAGTACACCAAGCTGGCGAGTGTGCGAAGGAATTCGAGGGGACTTCATGACGGCTATATCGCAGATGTACGAGCAATCTGCTCCATCGGCTAAAGCTCTTCCTGCGCCAATCAACTTGGAATCTTCATAGACGAAACACTTGAACAAGCTGTTTGAGAAAACTTTCTGCAAATGCGTCGGCTTCTTGTCGCCTAAGGGTGCGGCCTTGTACAGCGCGGAAAGCTCGTCCCAGTCAACAGAGTCTTCGGTGTGTTTCCATTCAAGCGCCACGCAGATGCTCCCTTTGGTGAAGGCTAACTAGAATTAGATAACCCCGTGCTACTGACTTGGCACGGCCTAAGTCAAGCTCAAGCGCATAGCGCAACATCTTCCATGCTAACCCCGTGACAGTGGCGATTTAGACCGCCTAAAATTCCGCGGATGGATGCGCTTCCCGTTCCGTTCGCTCCTGCCGCGCCGCAGCCACCCAGGTTGCTGGAGTCGCTGCGCCAGCGCATCTGGGTGCTGCACTATTCCATTCGTACCGAGCAGGCTTACGTGGATTGGGCGCGCCGCTTCATTCTGTTCCACGGCAAGC
>CAZRFF010000199.1:0-4454 GCA_964599265.1 uncultured Simplicispira sp.
CGAAGGTGTCGGCGCCCGCGTCGGCCACGCGGCGGATGTTGTCCGCCTTGATGCCGCCGTCCACCTCCAGGCGGATGTCCTTGCCGCAGGCGTCGATGCGCTGGCGCACGGCCTCGATCTTGCGCAGGGCCGAGTCGATGAAGCTCTGGCCGCCAAAACCGGGGTTCACGCTCATGATGAGGATGAGGTCGATGTCCTCGATCACCCAGTCCAGCACATCCAGCGGCTGCGCGGGGTTGAACACCAGCCCGGGCTTGACGCCCTTGGAGCGGATGGCCTGGATGCTGCGGTGCACGTGGCCCGAGGCGTCGGGGTGGAAGCTGATGTAGTCGGCTCCGGCCTCGGCAAAGGCGGCGGCCAGCGCGTCCACGGGCTGGACCATCAGGTGCACGTCGATGGGCACGGCCTGGCCTGCGGGCGTTTTGGCGTGGGGTTTGAGCGCCTGGCAGACCATGGGGCCGAAGGTGAGGTTGGGCACGTAATGGTTGTCCATCACGTCGAAATGGATCCAGTCGGCGCCGGCGGCAATCACGTTTTGCACTTCTTCGCCCAGGCGGGCAAAGTCGGCCGAAAGGATGGAAGGGGCAATGCGGTAGGTGGGGCTCATGCCGTGATTGTCGCAGTTACTATCGCTCCATGGATAAAAAGAAGTCTCATTTGACCCTGCCTCTGCTGTTGGCCCGCCTGGATGGCCAGGCACCCTTGGCCCAGCGCCATTTGTGGCTGATGGATCTGGTCGCCTGGGTGCGGGGGGACGCAGATGCGGTGCCTGCCGCGGGTGCGCGGGTACTGGATTTCATCGCTGCGGTGGAGGCCGATGCCGGGCTGCAGGTGCGTCTGCAAGGTTGGTGGAAGGCCATGGTGGAGACGGTGGACATCACCACCTTGCTGGCCGACTTCGGCTTTGCATCGCGCAATGCCATGCTGGCCGAATTGGCCGAGCGCCTGCGCCGCAAGCTCCTGCCTGGCAGCCCGGAAACCGTGGACGCGGCCGAGCTGTTCATGCTGGTGCTGTCCAGCCCTTTCGATGCGCAGTGGCTGGCTGCTTTGCAAGAGGATGATTTGCAGCGCCTGGTGCGTTTGCTGGCTGGGCCGGAGAACCAGGGGTTGGTGTGGAAGCAGGCACTGCTGGACGCCATCACCTACTGCGCGGGGCAGATTCTTTCGACCGGTTTTGCGCCGGAGCTGCGCCTGCGCATGAGCGATGAGGCGCGCCAGGCGCAGCCATTCCACGCCCTGATCCGCGACGTGGAGAGCCTGCGCGTGGAGGTGTTGCACGGCCTGCGCACGCGCGACCGCCTGGATGAGGCCGCCCAGCGCCTGCGTGAGCGCCTGGACGCCTGCCGCAGCGCCATCAACTCGGTGTACCCGCATTTTGACGACAACGGTATTTCGGTGGGCTTGGTGTTTCGCATGCGCCAGTTGCGCGAGCGGATTTTGCGGGTGCGGGCGCTGCTCGATGCCGTGCTCTCGCCCACGCCGGCGCAAAGCGCGGCGCAGTTGTTTGCGCAACTGGTGAAGCTGGGGCACGAAGGGCGCAGCGTGCGCGCCTTGCTTGCGGCCAACAACTCGCTGCTGGCGGCCAAGGTGGCCGAGCGCAGCGCCGAGACGGGCGAGCACTACATCACCCGCACCCCGGCCGAGTACCGCGCCATGGTGGGCAAGGCCGCCGGGGGCGGGGCGGTGATGGCGTTCACCACCATGGCCAAATTTGGTTTGTATGCGCTGGCGCTGTCGGCGTTTTGGGGCGGTTTTGCCGCGGGGCTGAACTATGCGCTGAGCTTTGTGCTCATCCAGCTGCTGCATTTCACCGTGGCCACCAAGCAGCCCGCCATGACGGCCCCGGCCATGGCCGCCACGCTCAAGGAGCTGGACAGCGACGGCGGCGTGGACGCTTTTGTCGACAAGGTGGCCCAACTGGTGCGCTCGCAGGTGGCGGCGGTGCTGGGCAATGTGCTGGTGGTGTTCCCCACGGCGCTGGGGCTGGCGTGGCTGTGGGGCCAGGCGGTGGGCCAGCCGCCCCTGTCGCCCGAGAAAGCCCTGCACACGCTCGATGGCCTGCACCTGCTGGGCCCTTCCCTGCTGTTTGCCGCGTACACCGGCGTGTTGCTGTTTGCTTCCAGCATCGTGGCGGGCTGGGTGGAGAATGGCTTTGTCTGGCTGCGGCTCGATTCGGCCCTGCGCTACCACCCGCGCAGCATACGCTGGCTGGGGGAGGCACGCGCCGCGCGCTGGGCGCAGTTCTTGCGCGAGAACATTTCGGGCTTTGCGGCCAATATTTCGCTGGGTTTCATGCTGGGGATGACACCGGCCATCGCCGGGTTTTTCGGCCTGGGGCTGGATGCGCGCCACGTCACCTTGTCGTCGGGCCAGATCGGCGTGGCCAGCGCCACGCTGGGGGCAGAGGTGCTCCACCTGCCCGCGTTCTGGTGGGCCGTGGCCATGGTGCCGTTCAATGGCGCGCTCAACGTGGCGGTGAGCTTTTACCTCGCCTTCCATCTGGCCCTGCGCGCGCAGAACGTGAGCGGGGTGGACCGCAAACGCCTATACACTGCCATCCGTGCGCGCCTGCGCACAGCTCCATGGAGTTTTTTCCTGCCTGAACGCCATCGCGCTTGATGGTGCCGGGGCTCCCCCATGCCGGGGGCGCTTTCAGGCCCCGCCCAGGCGGGCGGTGCCCCCCGCGGCCGTACGGCCATGGGGGCATGGCACTGCCGCCTGTCCGCCCTGAGGGGCTCCACCTGCAATACGGAGGAGACACACCGCATGAATGCGTTATTGGATTTCTGGGCCCAGTGGCTGCGCCCCTCGGCCGGGCTGCCTACGGTGCAGTGGGCCTTGCTGCTGGCCGTGGCCACGGTGGTGGGCCATTTGTTCCAGCGCCACATCGGCCTGCCCAAGGTGGTGGGCTATTCGCTGGTGGGCACGGCCGCAGGCCTGGCCGGTTTCAGCGGCGCCGTGTGGCCGCTGCAGGGCATAGGCCTGTTCCTGCTGGAGCTGGGCATTGCCGTGGTGCTGTTTGAGTGCGGTGGGCGCATTCCGCTGCGCTGGTTCCGGCACAACCCCATGGTGCTGGTGCAAAGCGTGGCCGAATCGGCGCTGACCTACTTTGCCGTGTACTTTGTGCTGCTGTGGCTGCAGGTGCCCGAGCGTGCCGCCGGGCCGCTGGCCGTGGTGGCGCTGGCGGCTTCGCCCGCCGTGCTCACGCGCGTGGTGGCCGACACCCAGGCCGCCGGGCCGGTCACAGAGCGCGCCATCGTGCTGACCACGCTGTCCACGCTGTACGCGCTGGTGCTGGGCAGCGCGCGCGCCGAACTCATCAACCACAGCAGTGCCACCTGGATCGATACCCTCTCGCCGGTGCTGGTGGTGCTGGGCGTGTCCATGGCCGTGGCGGCGCTGCTGGCGCTGGTGCTGCGCCTGGCGCTGCGCGTGATGAGCGCCACGAGCGAGAACACGGCGATTTTGCTGCTCGCCCTGGTGGCTGCCGCCACGGCGGTGGCCACGCACATGGGCGGGTCGGCGCCGCTGGCGGCGCTCCTGGCGGGCATGCTGCTCAAGCAGGTGCACCCACGCCCCTGGGCCTGGCCGCAGCAGCTGGGCACGGCGTCTTCGCTGCTCACCATGCTGATGTTCGTGCTGGTGTCCACCGTCGCCGCGCAGGCCGACTGGAGCGCCCCGGTGGCCGGGGTGGTGTTGGCGCTCATCGTGGTGCGCCTGCTGGCCAAGGCCCTGGGCGTGGGCCTGGGCAATGTGGGCAGCGGCGCCAGCAGCTGGCAGGCGCTGTGGCTGGCCTGCGCCATGACACCCATGTCGTCCATTGCGCTGCTCATTGCCTCGCAGTTCGTCATGGCATCACCCTCCACGGGCCATTTGATTGCGCGCGTGGCGCTGCCGGCCATTTTGCTCATGGAGGTGCTGGGCGCCATCGTCGCCACCGTGGCCATTTACCGCGCGGGCGAAAGCATCAAACCCTGGGCGCCGCTGCTGCGCCTGCGCAAGCCAGGAGAGAACCATGGGTCTTGAAGCCTTCCACCATTCCGAGCCGCTGACCCTGGGCGTGGAGCTGGAGCTGCAGCTCGTCAACACGCACAACTACGACCTGGCGCCTTACGCGGCAGACATGCTGCGCCTGATGAAAAAAATCCCCCTGCCCGGCAGCGTGGTGCCCGAGATGACGAACAGCATGATCGAAATCTCCACCGGCGTGTGCCACAGCAGCTCCGAGGTGCTGGGGCAGCTGGGGCTGATCCGCGATGCGCTGGTCAAGTGCGCCGACAAGCTCAACATTGCCGTGGCGGGCGGGGGTACGCACCCCTTTCAGCAGTGGCACGAGCGGCGCATTTACGACAAACCCCGCTTCCAAGAGCTGTCGCAGCTCTACGGCTACCTGTCCAAGCAGTTCACCATCTTCGGCCAGCACGTGCACATCGGTTGCCCCGACGCCGATGCCG
>CAZRFF010000200.1:0-4442 GCA_964599265.1 uncultured Simplicispira sp.
CGTAGAAGGCCAGGCGCTCGATCTCTTGGGCGGCTTGCTTGCGGTCGGTGATGTCGCGCGACACCCCAAGCACCCCCGTGGCGCGACCCTGCGCATCGCGGATGGGCGCAAGAATGGTCTCAAACTGGCCCTGGTAGCCGTCTTCGGCAAACACCAGGGGTTCTTCCACCACCAGCGGCTGCCAGGTTTGCAGGGCCTGCCGGTCGTGCCGGGAAAAATGCGCGGCAGCCACCTCGGGCATCAGGTCGGCATCGGTGCGGCCCAGAATTTGTTTTTCGCTGCGCCCCATGAAGCGCTCAAACACCGGATTGCAGGCCTGGTACACGCCCCCGGTGTCCTTGAGGTACACCATGTCGGGCATGGCCTTGATCAGGCTGGCGAGCATGGTTTTCTGCCGCCGCAGCTCAGTTTGGGCGCTTTTCAATTCCGTCAAATCGTAGGCGAACAGAATGAGGGAGCCAATGGCACCGTCGGCCGTGCGCTCGGGCACCAGGGTAGTGTGGCGGTGGCGTACCTCGCCATCGAGCCGTTCAATGCGGTTTTCAAACACCACCGTCTCGCCGCGCAGGGCACGCTCAAAAAACGGCGCCATGCTGTGCATCAGCTCAGGGGGAATCACCTCGGGCACACGCTTGCCCACCAGCGTTTCAGGCTCGGCATCCACCCACCGGGCTTGCGTTTGGTTGACGTAGAGCACCTCCAGATCCAGCCCCAGGCGTGCCACAGCCCCCGGCAGGTGGCGCAACACCCCAGCCAATTGGGTTTCATACGCACGGGTGGCGGCTTCGGCACGGATTTGGCCGGTGATGTCGGTCACCAAACCGTCCCAAATCACACGGCCGTGGCCCAAGGGGCGGGGCGTGGCATCCATGCGCACCCAGCGGATTTCTCCATCGGGCCGGTGGATGCGAAACTGCGTCTTGACCGTGGCCAAGGCATCGTAAGAGCGGTTGACTTCGCCTTTGAAGGCCGAGAAATCTTCCGCATCGATCATGCGGTAGAACACATTGAAATCAGCCAGGAATTCCGATGCATCCACCCCGGCAAGACGTTCTATGCCCTCACCCATATACGCAAACCGGCGGCTGCCATCGGCCTCGCGCATGCTCTGAAACAGCACGCTGCCCGGCAGATTGCGCCCCAAGGATTGCAGGCGCGCCTCCGCCTCCTGCAAGCGCTCTTGCAGCGCAACCAGGGTTTCTGGCGGGGTAAACACGTCGTTCATCGAAAAATCAGGCAGTACGGAAGACAAGGCGCTTTCCAACCAAAACCCATCGTTCAGGCCGCTGAACGTACGCCCCCACTGTAGCGCAAGCCCTGGCCCGCGCACATCGGCGGGAACCCTAGGCGCCTACAATGGCGCCATGCGCGTTTTCACCCCCCTACTGCTGCTGGCATTGGCCAGCCCCCAGGCCTGGGCCCAAACCCCTGCCCCCGAGCCCTCCCCGCCAGCGGAGAGCCGCCTGAACCAACGCACCGAACGCATTCGCGTAGAAGACGGCGGCAGCCGCATTGACGAGCTGCGCGTGGGCGGCCAAACACAAAGCATCACCGTACAGCCCAAAGTGGGCACCCTGCCCGAGTACGAAGTGCAGTCTTCCGACGGCGTGCGCAACCGCTCGCGCAGCGGCGCCGAATCCACCACGGGCGCCCGTGTGTGGAACATCAAAAAATTCTGACCCCCTTTCCGACCGCCACCCGCCCCCCGTGCGGCGGCCCACGCCTTACCCCACGCCCAAGCCATGGCCGTATTCACCCCCGTGTCCGAACCCCAAGCACGCGCATTGCTGCAAACGCTGCAACTGGGCGAACTGCACAGCCTGCGCGGCATTGAGGGCGGCATCGAGAACACCAACTATTTCGTCAACTGCGAAGCCGGCGAATTCGTCCTCACCCTGTTCGAGCGCCTGACGGCCGAGCAGCTCCCGTTCTACCTGCACCTGATGAAGCACCTGGCGCACAAGGGCATCCCTGTGCCCGACCCGCGCGCCAACGCGGCAGGCGACATCCTGCACACCGTGTGCGGCAAGCCCGCCGCCGTGGTCAACCGCCTGGTCGGACGCAGCCAACTGGCCCCCGATGCCGTGCACTGCGCCGCCGTGGGCACCATGCTGGCGCGCATGCACCTGGCCGGGTGCGACTACGAGCGCCAGCAGCCCAACCTGCGCGGCCTGCCCTGGTGGAACGAAACCGTGCCCGTGGTGCTGCCGCACATCGACCCCGACCAGGCAGCCCTCTTGCGCGCCGAGCTGGCCTACCAAAACCACGTGGCCGCCAGCAGCCCCTATGCCGCCCTGCCCCGCGGCCCCATCCACGCCGACCTGTTCCGCGACAACGTGATGTTCGAGGGCAACACCCTGACGGGGTTTTTCGATTTTTATTTTGCCGGGGTGGACAGCTTTTTGTTCGACCTGGCCGTGTGCCTGAACGACTGGTGCGTAGACCTGCCCACGGGCGCCCACGACGCCCCGCGCGCAGCCGCCATGCTCGATGCCTACCAGGCCGTGCGCCCGCTGACCACCGCCGAGCGAACCCTGCTGCCCGCCATGCTGCGCGCCGGAGCGCTGCGCTTTTGGATCTCACGCCTGTGGGACTACCACCTGCCGCGCGAAGCCGCTATGCTCAAAGCCCACGACCCTGGGCATTTCGAACGGGTTTTGCGCCAGCGGGTACAGCACCCGGTCACGCTCTGAACCTCAATGCCCCTGCACCCCATTCCCGCATGAAACTGCGCATCGTCCCCGCCCGCACCGGCATCACCTGGGTGCAAGGCGGCATCGTCGTTTTCCGCCGCCAGCCCCTGGCCATGGCGGCATTGTTCTTCATGGCCATGGCCGCCATGTCGCTGGCCTCGCTGTTCCCCTTCATCGGACCAGTGCTGGCGCTGGCCTTGCTGCCCTCGGTCACACTGGCCATGATGGTGGCCTCGGCCGAAGCCATGCAGGGGCGTTTTCCCACGCCCGATGTGCTGGTGGCCACCTTCCGCACCAGCCAGCAGCGCCTGCGCCACATGCTGCAACTCGGCCTGTTGTATGCCGTTGGATTTTTGCTGGTGATTGGCGCTTCGGCCCTCATCGATGGCGGCCAGTTTGCCCAGGTGTACCTGGGGCGCGCTGCCCTCACGCCCGAACTGGTGGAAGACGGCAGTTTTCAGGCTGCCATGTGGACGGCCATGCTGCTGTACCTGCCGCTGTCGCTGCTGTTCTGGCACGCGCCGGGGCTGGTGCACTGGCACGGGGTGCCGCCCGTCAAGAGCCTGTTCTTCAGCATCGTGGCCTGCACGCGCAACCTGGGTGCCTTCACGGTCTACGGCCTGGGATGGATGGGTGTGTTTGCCCTGGGCGGCCTGCTGGTCAGCCTGGTGGCCAGCCTGCTGGGCGAAATCAGCGCCCTGGGCGGTGTGATGGTGGGGCTGGCCATGGTGATGGCCACCATGTTTTTTGGCTCCATCGTGTTCACGTTCCGCGATTGTTTTGAGCCGCCTGAGCGCCAGGCAGAAAAGCCCGGCGATGATGAACACCCCGCCCCCCCTGCGCCTGGCGAGCCGCCCAGCCACAGCGGCTGAAGCAGCCCCACCAAAATGTTCCGTTGAACCACACTGCCAAGCCTATGCCAACGCAACGAAGTCATAAACAAAAAATTCTTCATTCCGCTTCCAACCGGCGGACTGATAGAGCGCTTGTGCCGTTGTGTTGGTCACCGCCGTTGATAACGAAACACGGACGGCCCCTTGGGCACTGGCAAATGCAATAGCCGCCGTCAGGAGCTTCAAAGCCCCACCTTTGCGGCGTGCGAGCACGTCCACGAAGAGGTCGTTAAGCACGAAGATGCGCGCCATCGACACCGATGAAAAACTCGGATACAGCTGGACAAACCCAACCGGCAGATCGCCTTCAAGTGCGATGAAAAGAACCGATTCGCCGTGGTTGAGGCGGGCAGACAGGAATTCTCTCGCCCCATGGACATCACTCGCGCATCCATAAAACTGGCGATACCGGTCAAACAGCGTTGCAAGCGCCTCCAGGTCAGAGAAGCCAGCTTGGCGGACAGAAATAGCGTTCATATTTTCCTCAAAAAAACCTACCCCCCGATGGCCTACTCCACCACCGTCAGCTTGGCCACCGAGAGCGCCAGCCACTTGGTGCCATGGCGCGGAAAGTGAACCTGCGCACGGGCATCGTCGCCCTGGCCTTCGAGCGCCTGCACTTTGCCCTCGCCAAACTTGGCGTGGAACACCACCAGGCCCACGCGCAGACCGTGCGCGGGGGGTGTTTTCTGGGCAGGGACGGGAGGGCTCGCAAACACTTCAGATTGAAATCCAAATGGGCCTTTAGCACCGTATTTTCCGGCGCCACTAACTCCTGATTGCATAGCAAATCCACCCGCCACCGGCTTGCGTTGCGTGATGAATTTCAAGGCCTCTTCGGGCAACTCATCCAGAA
>CAZRFF010000201.1:0-4440 GCA_964599265.1 uncultured Simplicispira sp.
CGGGGTCAGCAGACTGTTGTCAAAGCAGCGTGCCACATCGGGTTCGGGCAGGCGGTTCAGCGGCCCACGCCACACCAGCCGCAGCCCGCGCTGGTGGGCGGCCTGCACCTGGGCGAACAGGGCGGAGTCGCCCAGCCAATCGCCGTTCACCATGATCCAGGGGGTGCCGCGCGGCGCGTGCTGCAGCAAGCCGCTGAGCAGCTGGCGCGATTGCGGCGCAATCAAGAGCGGCGGCGCGCTGGCCGACCAGATTTCTTGCAGGGTGCGCAGCAAATGCGCCGCGTCGATGGGCACGCCCGTGGCCTCGCGCACGGACAGCTGCACGCCCACCAGGGAGCGCCCCTTGCCCCAGAGGGGGCGATAACCCAACACCAAACTGCCAAGGACAGATTGCACCATTAGGAGATGAAGTTAAACAACGAGAGTTTTTGCGTCATGGCGTAGGACTTGAGCGCAGCCTCGTAACCGACCTGCTGGTTCTGGAAGTCCGAAATCCCTTGGATCATATCGATGTCTTCGGCACGCGAGCGGTCTTCGTGGAGCTGGATGTTGCGTGTTTCCTGGTTGCCGGTGATGCGGTCGGCGCGGTTGAGTAGCTCGCCCGCAAAACCGCGCGAGGCGTGCAGGCGCTCCAGGCCCCGGTCGATATTGGCCAGTGCCTGGCCCACGGCCTGTGCGGGGGCGTTGCTGTTGGGGGCGCTGCCGATTTCGCGCACGGCGGTATCGATGACGCTGAAAATGCTGCTGCTGGGCGCCATGGCGATGGTGTCGCCGTTGGCCGGCGTGCCTTTGATCTCGAAGCTCAGGCCGGGGATGCTGGTGATGCTGATGGCCACGGGCTTGTCGGCCGCAAAGTCGGGAATGGTGACCGGCGGTTGGCTCACCATGGTGGTGGTGTTGGTGATGGTGTAGGTGGCCGTGAGCGTGCCGGCCGTAGCCCCGGGGCCGACGCGGCTGAAGACGATCTGGTAGTTGTCGCCCGTGACCAGCGCGGGGTCGGTGGTGGTGATGCTGGTGCTGCCAAACTGCCGGTCGGAGGGGACTGTGCTGGTGATGCTGGCGTGGTAGACGCCATCGCGCTGGGGCTGGAACAGGAAGGCGGCGTCGCCGTCCAGGGTCAGGGGGATGGCCACATCGTTGCCGTAAGACTGGCCGGGCAGGCCGTCGAATTTGTAATCCGGCGCGGGCGACAGGGGCCCCAAGAACGGCGCCAGGGCGCTGCCCAGGCCGTTGAACAGCGGCAGGCCGTTGGTGTCTTTGCGGTTGACCACGGTAAAGAGCTGGTCGCGCAGGCTCTGGATTTGCATGGCGATGGTTTGCCTGTCCTGGGGGGTGAGCGTGCCGCTGCCCGCGTTGACGGTGAGCTGACGCAATTCCTGGACCAGGCCCACGGCATCGCCCAGCGAACTTTCTGCCTGGGCAATGGCGTTTCGCTGCAATTCCAGGGCGCGCTGCTCGGTTTGCACCCGCTCGATGCGGGTCATGGCGCGCTCGGCCTGGGCGGCGGCCACGGGGTCGTCGCTGGCGCGCACCACGCGCTTGCCGGCGGTGAGTTTTTCTTGCAGGCTGGTCAGTGCGTTCTGGCGCTGGCCGACGTTGCGCAGGGCACTGTCGTACTGGTTGGCGGTGCTCACTCGGTAAAGGGCATTGGCCATGGTGGTCTCCTGTTCGTGGCGCTCAGCGCGTCAGGCCCTGGATCAGGGTATCAAAGATATTTTGCGCGATCTGGATCATCTTGGCCGAGGCCTGGTAGGCCTGCTGGTACTGGATCAGGCGCGCCGCCTCCTCGTCGAGGTTGACGCCCGAAACGGCCGAGCGGTCGCGCTCCAGGTTGGCGGCAATGCTGGCGGACAGATCGGACGCAAATTGGGCGCTTTGCGTGCGCGTACCCACCTGGGCAATGGCGCTGGCAAAGCCGTCGGACATCGTGGCCCCGTCGAACATCTGGACATCGCGCAAGGCCATGAGCGACTTGGCATTGCCTGCATCGCGTTTGTACCAATCGCCGTAGGCGGGGTTCAGGGAGTTGTCCAGGGTGATGGTGTCGCCCGCGCGCGGCGTGCCCGCCACGGTGAGCGACCAGCCCGTTGGCGGGGTGGCCGTGTCGTAGGTGATGGGCTGGCCGGACGTGTAGGCGTACACCGCGGGGCCAGTGTCTGAGCGGGTGTAACTGTTGGGCCCGGTGAAAGTGATGGTGACGGGCACGGTGGCGCCGGGCGGGTTGGTCAGCGTCTGGAGGCTCACCATTTGCAGGTTGCCTTGGTTGGAATTGCCCATGGCCACGTTCACCGGGTTGGCTGCGGCCAAGTCCATGGGCGAGTACTGCAAGGCCTTGAGCTCTGCGGCCGCGCCCTGCGGGACGGTGATCATGAACCGGTCGCCGGCATTGGGCGTCCCCGTGAGCGTGCCCCCCAGGCCCTGCGTGGCCAGCACGTCGTTCAAGGTGACGGGCGGCAAACCGGCGCCATTGAAGCTGAACACCTTGCCGTCGGACAGGCGCGTGACCGAACCTGCATTGGCCGCGCTGAAGTCGATGGTGAAATTGGACGCCTGCAGCTGGGTCGGGTCGGTGACCGACAGCCCCAGCGTGGCCCCCGAAGTGTTGGCGCTGCTGGGAATGGCGTTGCCCAGGGCGATGGGCGCAAACAAATTGCCCCCCACCTGGCCGTCCAGCGTCAGGCCCAGGCGGTTTTGCTGGTTCATGGATTCGCTGATCGCCAGCGCCATGCGGCCCAGCAGGTTGCGGCCTTCGGCCAGGTCGCTGTTTTGAAAGCGCAGCAAACCCGCCACCAGGCCGCCGCCCAGCATGCTTTGGTTCAGTTCCACCTTGACGTTGGAGCCCGGCGCCAGAAAATTGAGCACCTTGCGTCCGCTGCCCGCACCAAAATCGGCGGGATCGTCGATGGACAGCGTGGCCGCCTTGTTGCCCAGCACCAGGGGCTGGCTGCCGGCCACGAATATGCTCACCGAACCATCGTCGGCCTCTACTTGCGAGGTCTGGATGTGCTCGTTGAGCTCGCGGATCATCTGGTCGCGCTGGTCCAGCAAATCGTTGGGCGGCTGGCCGTTCCCCTTCGCGCGGGCGATCTGGTCGTTGATGTCGGCAATGTTCTTGGCCAGGTTGTTCACGGTCAGCATGCTGCCCTTGAACTGTTCGCCCACGGTGTAGCCGATTTCATCCAGGCGCTGCGAGGCGTCGCGCATGCGCGCGGCAAACTCATCCATGCGCGTGAGGGCCACGTTGCGCGCGGTCAAATCCATGGGGCCGCTGACCACGTCGGACAGCGAATTCATCATCTGGCTGATGGACGCGCCAATGCCGCTTTCCCCGCCGCTGAACACGTCCTGCATCTGGCGCAGGCGTTCCATGCGCGCGGCATCGCCCGAAGCCAGCGACGCTGCAGCGGTGGCCTGGCGCGTGAGCAACTCGCTGTGGTTGCGCAAAATGGTTTGCACCTCCACCCCTTTGCCGATGTAGCCCCCGCCCGTGAACTGGCCCGGCACGGTTTGCAGCACCACGCTCTGGCGCGAGTAGCCAGCGGTGCTGACGTTGGCAATGTTGTTGCCCGCCGTCTGCAGAGCCACCTGGTTGGCTAAAAGGGCGCGGGCGCCGACGTTGAGCAGGCTCATGGTGGGCTCCTTTTCTTAGGCCATGGCGCGCTGCGCGCTCTGGATGGCGCCACTGAGCTTGCGCGCGTACAGCGGGTCGGTGGCGTAGCCGGCCTTTTGCAGGGCCGAGGCATAGGCCTGGGCCGATCCGGTTTGGGTGCGCGCATGCCCGTAGCGCGGGCTTTCGTTGATCAGGCGGGCATAGTCGCGGAAGGCGTCTTCGTAGGAATCGTAGGCGCGGAACTTGGCCGTCACCTTGCGCGGTGTGCCGTCGAAGTATTCGGTGGTCGTCACTTCGGCAACCTTGCCCGTCCACCCCTTGCCGGCCTTGATGCCGAACAGGTTGAACGAATCCTTGCCGTCGGCCGTTTTGATGGTGCTCTTGCCCCAGCCGGTTTCGTGCCCGGCCTGGCCCAGCATGTAGGCGGCGGGGATGCCGCTTTCCTTGGCCACACGTTCCGCCGTGGCGCTCAGGTGCTGCACAAAATCGTCCCGTCCCGCTGGGGCCGGCGTGGTGGTGCCGCCCGCAGTGGCGCCCAGGCGTGCGCCGCTGGCGCCCAGGCTCAGTGTGGAAGGGGTGCCGGCGCTGGCGCCCGCATTGGCCCCCGAAAGCCCCATCACCTGCGCCAGTTGGCGCGCAATGGCCTCCGACAAGCCGCCGTTCTGGCCCGACAATTGCACCGAGAGCTGCTGATCGAGCAAGTCGGTGCCCAAATCGCCCTGCGCACTGTCGAGCAGGCCGGACTTCATGGTCGCCTCACGCATGCTCTTGATCATCTCGCGCATGAACAGCGCTTCGAATTGCTTGGCCGTTTCCTTGATGGCAGCCGG
>CAZRFF010000202.1:0-4416 GCA_964599265.1 uncultured Simplicispira sp.
AGATCGCCTTCAACGGCGCCAAGGAAGACCGCGCCGCCATCGGCTGGTACGACATTGGCCTGCAGGCGCTCAAGAACGAGGCGGGCGAAGTCGGCTTTACGGTGCTGGTGGGCGGCGGCATGGGGCGCACGCCCATCGTGGGCAGCGTGGTGCGCGAGTTTTTGCCCTGGGCGGAGCTGCTCAACTACATCGAGGCCATCATCCGCGTCTACAACGGCTATGGCCGGCGCGACAACAAGTGGAAGGCGCGCATCAAGATCTTGGTCAAGAGCGAGGGCCAGGCCTTCGTTGATGCGGTGGAGAAGGAGTACCGCGCCATCGTCGAACTGGACGGTGCACCGCACACCATTACCCAGGCCGAATTCGACCGCGTGGCGAGCCACTTTGTCATCCCTGAACTCAAGCCCGCCAACCTGACAAGCAAGGTCGACCCGCAAGGCCAGCTCTACCGGCGCTGGATCGCGCAGAACGTGCGCGGCCACCGCCTGCCGGGCATGAAGACGGTGACGCTGTCGTTCAAGCGCGCGGGCTTTGCCCCCGGTGATGCCGACGCCACCACCATGGAGGCGCTGGCCGAGCTGGCCGAGAAGTTCTCCGCCGCCGAGGCCCGCCTGACGCACGAGCAAAACCTGCTGCTGCCCTGGGTGTTTGAAAGCGACCTGCCCGCGCTGTACGAGGCTGCGCGCAAACTGGGCCTGGCCACGCCCAATATCGGCTTGCTCACCGACATGATTGCCTGCCCGGGGGGGGACTTCTGCTCACTGGCCAATGCGCGTTCGCTGCACATCGCCCATGCCGTGACAGAGCGCTACCAGGACCTGGACGAGCTGTTCGACATCGGCCCCATCGACCTGCACATGAGCGGCTGCATCAACAGCTGCGGCCACCACCACAGCGGCCATATCGGCATTCTGGGCGTGGACAAGGACGGCAAGGAGTGGTACCAGGTGACGCTGGGCGGCGCGGACGGCACGCAGCTGTCGGGCCCCTCGATTGGCGGCAAGGTGGTGGGCCCGGCCTTCACCGCCGCCGAGGTGCCGGACGTGCTCGAAGCGCTGCTGGACACCTACCGCGCACAGCGCCTGCCGGGCGAGCATTTCATCGACACCCTGCGCCGCACGGGGCACGACGCCTTCAAGACAGCCGCCAACGGCGCGCGCCACCCGCGCCTGGAAGAAAACCACGCCTGAAGATTGAAAGTCCAACTATGAAAATAATAGCTTTTAGCGCAGAATCCACGCCGTCTTTGGCCGAAAATACCCTGCAAATCGCCAATGACGCCGAACTGGCCGATCTGGCCGCCAGCGGCGCGCTGCAGCAGGCCGAGCGCATCGAGCTGCAGTTCCCCAAGTTCACCGATGGCCGCGCCTACAGCCAGGCCGTGCTGCTGCGCCGGCGCTACAAGTTTGCCGGCGACATCCGTGCCACGGGCGATGTGCTCATCGACCAATTGGTGCACATGCACCGCAGCGGCTTTACCAGCGCCGTGCTGGCCGAGGGCGTGGACGCCAGCGCCGCCGAGCGCCAGTTCGCGCGCTATGCCGCCTTCTACCAGGGCGACGTGCTGGAGCCCCGCCCGCTGTTTGCCCGCGAAGCCGCCGTGCTGGAGGCCGCATGACGCACGCGCACGACATCGATCTGGCACGCATCAACGCCGAGCTGGGCCGCAACGCCCCCGCCCTGGTGCAATGGGCGCTGGGCCTGGGCAAGAGTTCAATAGTCACGACCAACTTCCGCCCCTTCGAGGCCGTGATCCTGCACCTGGTGACCCGCGTGCAGTCCGACGTGCCCGTGGTGTGGATGGACAACGGCTACAACACCGAGGCCACCTACCGCTACGCCGACGCGGTGACCCGGCAGCTCGGGCTGAACCTGAAAATCTACCTGCCGCTGCGCTCGCGCGCGCACCGCGAGGCCATCGAGGGCGCCACGCCCGCGCTCGACGACCCGCGCCACGCCGCCTTCACGCAAGAGGTGAAGCTGGAGCCCTTTGCCCGCGCCCTGCGCGAAACCGCCCCCCAGGTCTGGTTTACGGCCCTGCGCGCCACCGACAGCGCCGTGCGCGCGCAGATGGAGCCCGTGGGCATCAACCCCGACGGCCTCATCAAGGTGGCGCCGCTCTTGCACTGGTCGTCCAAGGATCTGCACGAATACTGCCAAAAGCACGGCCTGCCCAACAACTTTGACTACGTCGATCCCACCAAGGGCGAAGAGCAGCGCGAATGCGGCCTGCACCTGGCGCATTGAGATGACTCTCCCCCTGAGCCGCTTCGCGTCTCGCCTAGACCGTGCCAGTTTTAAAAGTAATGGAAAAACCGATGAACGCCCGTGTTGACCCCCAAGTGCTCAGCCACCTGAGCAACCGCCACCTCGACGCGCTGGAAGAAGAAACCATCTTCATCCTGCGCGAAGTCGCCGCCAGCTTTGAGCGCCCCGCCCTGCTGTTCTCGGGCGGCAAGGATTCGCTGGTGATGCTCAAGTGCGCTGAGAAGGCTTTTGGTATCGGCCACATCCCGTACCCGCTCCTGATGATCGACACCGGCCACAACTTCCCCGAAGTGACGGATTTCCGCGACTTCCGCGCCCAGGAGCTGGGCGCCGAACTCATCGTGCGCAGCGTGGAAGACTCCATGGCGCGCGGCACGGTGCGCCTTTCGCACTCCGGCGAGAGCCGCAACGTGCACCAGTCGGTGACGCTCCTGGAAGCCATCGATGAATTCCGCTTCGACGCGCTGATCGGCGGCGCCCGCCGCGACGAGGAAAAAGCCCGCGCCAAGGAGCGCATCTTCAGCCACCGTGACAGCTTCGGCCAATGGCAGCCCAAGGCGCAGCGCCCCGAACTCTGGACGCTGTTCAACACCCGCATCGCCCCGGGCGAGCATTTCCGCGTCTTTCCGATCAGCAACTGGACGGAGTTGGACGTGTGGCAATACATCGAGCGTGAGCAAATCGCCCTGCCCCAGCTCTACTACGCGCACCAGCGCCAGGTGGTCGAACGCCGGGGCCTGTTGGTGCCCGTCACACCGCTCACCCCGGCCAAAGACGGCGAAACGGTGGAGACCCGCACCGTGCGCTTTCGCACCGTGGGCGACATCACCTGCACCTGCCCGGTGGAAAGCCCTGCGGCCAGCGCGGCAGACATCGTGCTCGAAACCCTGGCCGCCGAAGTGAGCGAGCGCGGCGCCACGCGCATGGACGACAAAACCTCTGACGCCTCGATGGAAAAGCGCAAGAAAGACGGATACTTCTGATGACGAATACTATCAATCCAATAGCTGCCAGCGCAGACCAGGAAAGCGCTGCAGCCCAAAACGACCATATTTCCGCCCTGCGCTTCATCACCTGCGGCAGCGTGGACGACGGCAAGAGCACACTGATTGGCCGCCTCCTGGTCGATAGCCGCGCCGTGCTGCAAGACCACCTGGCGGGCGTGACGCGCTCGGGCGAGGTGGACCTGGCGCAGCTCACCGACGGCCTCTCGTCCGAGCGCGAGCAAGGCATCACCATCGACGTGGCCTACCGCTACTTCGCCACCGAGGAGCGCAAGTTCATCATCGGCGACGCCCCCGGCCACGAGCAGTACACGCGCAACATGGTCACCGCCGCCTCGCAGGCCGATGCCGCCGTGGTGCTGGTGGACGCGACCAAGCTCGACTGGCAAAACCCCCAGCTCGATTTACTGGTGCAAACGCGCCGCCACAGCCTGCTGGTCCACCTGCTGCGCGTGCATTCGCTGGTGTTTGCGGTCAACAAACTCGACGCCGTGGCCGACCCGGCGCTGGCCTTTACGCACATCCGCGCCGCGCTCTTGCAGTTTGCGCAAGACGCAGGCATTGCCGTCGCCGCCACCGTGCCCGTCTCCGCCCTCAAGGGCTGGAACGTGGTCACGCCAGAGCCCGGCTGGTGCGGCTACGAAGGCGCAAGCCTGCTGCAAATTCTGGAGCTGCTGCCCAACCAGCCGGCAGACACGCAACTGCCCCTGGCCTTTCCGGTGCAGTGGGTGGAAAAGTTCTCGTCGTCCGCCGACACCAGCCAGGGCCGGCGCGTGTTCTGGGGCCGCGTGGCCGCAGGCAGCGTGCAGGTGGGCGCCAGCGTGCAGGTCTTTCCCAGCGGGCAAAAGGCCACCGTGGCCCAGGTGCTCGACCACGCCCGCCGTCCGGGCAGCGTACCCGCAGGCACCAGCGCCGGCATAGCCCTCGACCGCGAGGTGGACGTCTCGCGCGGCGACTGGATCCTGGCCGCGCCCGTGGCCACGGCAGCGTTGGATGACGACTTTGACAGCCCCGCCGAGCAAAGCCCCTGGCCCGGCCAGCGCGAAATCACCGCCACCGTCGCCTGGATGGACGACGAGCCGCTGGTGGTGGGCCGCGTGTACTGGGCGCTGCACGGCCACCGCTGGGTCAAGGCCAAGGTCAA
>CAZRFF010000203.1:0-4406 GCA_964599265.1 uncultured Simplicispira sp.
AACGCCATCACCCGCGACACCGAGCACCTGCGCCAGCTCCTGGCGCAAGGCGCCCTGGTGCGGGTGTGCGGCAGCCGCGCCATGGCCCAGGGCGTAGCCCAGGCGCTGGATGTGCTTCTGGCCCCCATGGCCCTGAGCGTGCAGCAGCTCAAAGCCCAGGAACGCTATGCCGAAGACGTGTTCTGACTCCGCTGCCACCCCGCGCACCACGCTGCACGGCCCCACCATGGGCACACGCTGGTCGGCCACTTGCGATCTGCCGCCCGGCGCGAATGTGCAGGCCCTGCACCAAGCCCTGGCCGCGGCCGTAGCGCTGGTGGACGCGCAAATGTCGCCATGGAAACCGGACAGCGCCCTGGTGCGACTGAACCACGCCCCCACCGGCACATGGGTGGATGTGCCTGCCGAAATGCTGGAGGTGCTGGCCTGCGCACTGGACATAGGCCGTTTAAGCCAGGGCGCTTTTGACATTGGTGTGGGGGCACTGGTGGACGCCTGGGGTTTTGGCGCCGCACGCACGGCGCCGGATGCCGCGGCCATCCACCACGCCCGCAGCAGCGCCCACCGCCCCGCGCACACGGTGTTGGAACTGGACGCCGCCAACGGCCGCGTGTGCAAGCACGCCCCCCTGCGCATCGACCTGAACGGCATTGCCAAGGGTTACGCCGTGGACCGCATGGCCGCCGCATTGCAGCAGCATGGGGTGCACCACGCACTGGCCGCGCTGGACGGCGAACTGCGCGCCCTGGGCAACCAGGCCAACGGCAGCGCCTGGCCCGTGGCACTGGAGCAGCCCGCAGCCGGACACCGCGCCGTGCATGGCGTCATCGAATTGCAAGACCTGGCCGTGGCCACCTCGGGCGACTACCGGCATTTTTGGGAGGTGCAAGGCCAGCGCCTGGCGCACAGCATGGATGCACGCCGCCAGGCCCCAGTGCACAACGGGGTGGCCAGTATGACAGTGCTGGCACGCCAGTGCATGCACGCCGACGCCTGGGCCACGGCCCTGCTGGTGGCCGGCCCGGGCGAAGGCCTGGCCCTGGCGCAGCGCATGGGGCTGGAGGCGCTGTGGCTGCTGCGCCGGGGCGGTGCATGGGTGGAGATGGGCCTGGGGCGGTTTGCGCCTGCGCAGTAAGGCGCCACGGCGCTCAGCGCATGGGCAACACCGGGTCGGCAAAGCCCTGGGGATCGACGAACACGACGGCGCCATCGCCGTTCTGCTGGAAACTGCCACGGCCCCATTCCCGGCGCAGCGCCAGGCTCAGCCGACCAAAGACCAGATCGACAGCCCCCTCCACCGCCACGCCGACCTGCACCCGGGCCTGGCGCGCCAGGGCCTGCTGCGCCTGCAGCTCCGCGCACTGCGCCTGCGACTGCGTGTGCTCGGCCAGCGCCTTGTCCAGCGACGCCTGGGCGCGGCCCAGCAGCCCCTGGGGGTCTCCTTGCGCGGTGAGGTGGGCGACCAGCTTGTGCAGATTGGCCAGCACCGCCGCCTCCTGCTCCAGGCGCTGCAGCAGCACACGAAGGCGCTCTTCCAGGACAGGGTTGGCACCCAGCACCAGCCGGGTCACCCCGCCCGCAGCCGAACCGAGCACAGGCGTCTGAACCAGCATCATGGCCGTAGCACGGCCACCGATGAGGCGGCCGCGCCGCGGCGCACGCCCACCGACGGCGATTTCGTGCAGGGACTGCAACTCGCACTCCAGGGCGCTGTCGTGCAGCGTGAGCACCGTGCCCGACCACAGCTGCGAGTTCTCGGCAAAGCGCGCACTGACTGCCCCTTCAGCATGCAGCTTGGCATTCGCAATCACGCCGCCTGCGACGCGGATGTCCCCCCCAGAGCGCAGCCAGCCGCCATCCACCGTCCCTCCGACCACGATGTCGCCGCTGGCGTGCACCTTCATCTCCTGGTACACATCGCCATCGATCTGCACCGTGCCCTCATAGTGGATGTTGCCCGTGGCCATATCGACCTGGGCGACGCGCAGCACGGGCTCCACCATGACCCCGTTCGGCAGGCGTATTGCCTGACCGCTCAGGCAGGCCTGCAGCACATCGGGATTTTCCTCGGACACCTCGGCGCCCGCCATCTGGGCGGCGAAGGCGGCATCGCGCCCAGCCCGGGCCGGCAGCGCCTCACCGCGCACGGAGTATCCCGCCACGCCGGGTGTGGGCGGGATGCGGCGCATGAGCCAGGCCCCCGCATGCACCATGGCGATGCTGTCACGCTCCCGGTAATCGATGCGTCCCTGCGCATCGACCAGGGGAACACGCTGCGGCGCGGCCGGAATCAGTTCCTCGAATACGGCATCGCAGCCATCCTCGGGCGGCACGCCGTGCGCCACGGCGACACTCTCACTGCCTCCGGCCAGGGCCTGGGCCACGGCCAGCAGGTCGATGCCGTGCGTTACGCCCGCCTGCGCCAGGGCATTGAGCACATCCTGCGCGGAAGCCTCCCGCCCCCCCTGGGGGGGCACAATCTGCACCGCTGCACTCATCGCATCGCTGGCAATTTGCACGCTCACCCGCGCGTCGCAGCGCTGGGCGACCAACAGGACGGTGCGCGACTCCCCTGCATTGCCGCTGCGCACAGCGTGCTCCAGCGCATCGGGGTGCAGCAGCCACTGGCCGTAGCCCCGCTCCTCCAACCAGTCGCGCAACGCACTCACCTCCAGTACGTTGCGAGCAGCCGCTGGAGCGACACTCAGGAACACGTGGCCGTCGCTCTCGCTGAGTTCCATACCAGGAAAGTCCATACCCGCCGCTGCCTCCTTTGGTCTTGGCCGCACCTGCCGCACATACGGTTCAGGGCTTTATAGCGGTTGCCGGGCCATGGGTCTATGCGCATTAACCATGCACCCGGGACTTGGCCGCATAGATCCGAATCAACGCACAGGCTCACGCACTGGCGAGCCCCGCCCCATGCCCGCGCACAAAGGCTTCCTCGAACACCGAGTAGCCTGACCAGTCGGCGTGGGCAAAGGCCAGACGGGCTGTGGCGGGGGTAGGGGGCAGTGCCACACGCTCTCCATTCGATAGCTGCCAGCGCTTTCCAGACGGGCGCTGCAGGCCGATTTGACTTAAGAATGCCTGCGTTCCCGGCACGGGGATGGACATGGCGTGACCGTAACGGGTGATGTCCATGCGCGTGGCGCGTTCGGTGATGTCGGGGTGCGGTCCGGCCAGCGTGGAGAAGATGGCGTCGCGCCACTGCGTCCAGGGGCGGTCTTGCAGCTGGCGCCGGCCCTCGGGCACATCGCCCAGCGCCTGGTAGTAGGTCAGCACTTGGGGGCCGGCAAGCTGCGCGCCCACATCCAGGCGCTGGTGACCGGCGTTGACGTAGCCCAGGCCGCCGGGGTTGGCGTCCTGGTAGAGCACGTTGTCCCAGGCGGGGGCAGCGCCGGGGCGGTCTTGCAGGGGGGCATTGAGGTGGATGTTGGCCACCAGCCAGGGCGCCCACTGCAGGCGACGGGCGGCTTCTTGCAAAAAACCGGGCGGGTTCTGCACCACCCGCGCAGCCACAAACACGGGCAGCGCCACCACGCAGCGCGGGGCCTGCCAGCGCTCCACACTGCGGCTTGCGTGCAGGTATACGTCCACCTCCACGCCGTGGCGCAGCTCGGCAACGCGCAGCACGCTGGCGCCAGTGCGCAGTTGCCCGCCATCGCGCAGCGGCGTGGCCAGGCGCTGGGTGAGCCAACCATTGCCCTCGGGCCAGGTGAGCACGGCGTCGCGCTCGGGCGCGGCCTCATCGCCCGGCGCGCTGAAACCGTGGCGGCTGGCAAAGTAGTGGATACCCGCCCAGGCCGAGACACGCGCCAAGCCCGCGCCAAAGTCGTCGCGGCAGCAGTAGTCCAGGTACCAGCGCAGGTGCACATCGTCCAGGCGTTCGTGGTCCAGCCAATCCTCAAAGACGATAGCATCCAGCGCTTGATGGTCGGGCGCCAGAGGCTTATTTAACTTCCAACCACGCAGGGTGGGCATGGTGAAGGGCGCAGCCTGCGAGAGCGCCTGCACGCGGCGCGCAAAGCGCTGGTATTGCGCCAGGGTGGATGCCGGTACATCTTCCACCGGCAGCAGCCCTTCGCGCCACTGGCCATTGCGGTACAGGCGCTCTTGCGGGCTGTGGCACAAGTGGCGTTCGTCGTACTGCCAGCGCCCGGCCACACGCTGGCGCAGGCCCAGTTCTTCGAGCAGGTCTTGCACCTCGGGGGCGCCGTCACCGGGCACGGGCAGGTAGTGCGCGCCCATGGGGCAGGGCAGGCCCTGCACCTGTGTGCCCCGGCTGTTGCCACCGGTCTGGTCTTCGAGTTCGAGCAGCACGAAATCATGCACCCCCGCCAGGCGCAGCGCGCGCGCCGCCGCCAGCCCGGCCACGCCGCCGCCCAGCACCAGCACGGCCGCGC
>CAZRFF010000204.1:0-4379 GCA_964599265.1 uncultured Simplicispira sp.
GGCAGGGTGGTAAAGGTGCGCAGTGCGGGCATGGCCTGTATGGGGCCGTGGCGAAAATCGGTGTGGCTGCTGGCACGGTAGCGCAGCAGTTCGTTGATGGGTTGGCGCACCAGCCACTGCAGGTCTTGCATCATGATGGGGTGGCGCTGCGGCACCTGCGGGGCCTGGGCAGCGGCTTCGAGCACCAGCAGCCAGGGGCGGTTGCTGGGCTCCAGGGTGATTTCGTAGTCCCGCGCCGGGCCGCGCACCTGCAGGTCGGCGGGCAGGGTAAAGCGGTTGCGGTGGGCGTCGTCCTCGCGCACCGGGTCGGCCAGCCATTCGCGTCCGTCAAAGCTGGCCAGCACCGGGCCGCGAAAGTACAGCTCGGATTGCGTGGGCTGGTACTTGGGGTCGTCAAAGCGCAGGCGGAAAGCGATGCGGTCGTCCAGCGCCAGCTCGGCAATGCTGCCCACCTTCATCTGGCCCGACAGGCCGGTGCGGCCGGCCAGGGCGTCGCCCGGAACGCCCCACAGCGGCGCCATGCGCGGAAAGAACAAAAACAGCGCCAGCATCACCGGCGTGCCCAGCAGGGCCATGGTGGCCGCCGTGCGCAGCGATTGCACCAGCGGCGGCCGTCCCATGGGCAAATGTGCGTTGACCAGGGCCGTGAGCAGCCCCAGCAGCCCCAGCAGCATGGCCACGGCCGTGGCCAGCGACTGCGAGTAAAAGAAGTTGCTGAGCATGGTGAAAAAACCCAGGAAGAAGATCACCATGGCGTCGCGCTGCGCGCGTGCTTCCAGCGTCTTGAGGGCCAGCAGCATCACCAGCAGGGTCAGGCCCGGGTCGCGCCCCACGATGGTGCGGTGTGTGAGCAGCGTGCCCGCCACCGCGGCCAGCAGCAGCAGGCGCAGCGTCCAGCGCCCGGGGAGCGGCTGCCCATTCCAGGCCAGGTAAGCGCGCAGCAGCAAAAGCAGCGCAGCCATGGCCGTGGCCCACAGCGGCAGCACATTGGCCTGCGGGGCAATCACCCAGGCGATCACCCCCAGCAAGAACAGGGTGTCGCGCGCATCGCGCGGCAGGTGGGCGAGGCGTTGGCGCAGCGTCACGCCAGCCTCCATGGGCTATTTTTCTGATAGCTGCTTGCGTTTGATGGACGGGCGTTAGAGGCCATTTTTACTTGATTTTTCAGCACAGGGCCAGCGCCTCCAGGCAGCGGCGGCGCTGGGCAGCTCCGCTGGCTTGGGCAATTTCTTGTCCCGGCAGGCGCAGGCCGTAGTCCAGCCCCAGGCGGTCGGCCTGCAAGACCCAGGCAGTCAGGCGGGCAATGCGTGCCTCGGGGTGGGACAGGCCGGTGTGGTGGTGGTCCAGCCACAGCTCGTGGCGTTGGGGCTGCTGGGCGTCGCGGCTGAGCAGAGCGCCGCTGCCGCTGGCAAAGGCCTGCGCGGCTTTCTTCCAGACCACGAGCTTCATCGGGTCGCCCCGGCGGTAGCTGCGCACGCCCTCAAAGTCGGCCATGCCTTGGGCCGTAGCGCTGCCCGTGCCCCCGCTGCGCGGCTCGCCCGGCGGCAAGGGGGGCGCGTGCGGTTCGGGCGCGGGGTAGACCAGCACCTGGGCCGCTGGCCGCCACACCGTCCACACGCGAAAACTCCCCAGCGGGTACAGCGTTTGCGCCGTGAGCGTGGGCACGCGGTGCAGGCCGCGCTGTGTGGGTGCAAAGCCGATGTGCACGCTGGCACTGCCCTGGGCGGGCACGTCGGTAAACGCCCAGTGCCCGCTGCCATGCACCGCCAGGGCGATGGCGTAGCGCGGTGTGCGCCGGGCATTGCCCAGTTGCACCTGCAATGGCGCCCCCTGGCCCGCAAACTGGGGTTCGGGCGCAATCAAATGCAAGGTCAGGCCGCGCAAGGTGTTGTGGCACATCACCATGCCCGCCACGGCGCTGCCCGCCAGCAAGAACGTGAGCAGATAACCCAGGTTGAGCTGAAAGTTGATGGACGCCACCAGCAGCACCAGCAGCGTGAGCGCCAGCATCCACCCCGCGCCCGTGGGCAGGATGTACACATTGCGCTGCGACAGCTCCAGCGTGTCCGAGGCGGGCAAGCGCGCCAGCATCCACTGGTGCACGCGCCGACGCAGCAGTGCCAGGGGGTTGAGGGCTTGCAGGGTGGGCACGGAGGGATGGCGTCCCAGGCGCTCAGGGCAGGGCGATGGATGCCACCATGGCGCGCACCTGCTCCACCGCCCCGCGCCCGGCGTCGCCCACGGGCACCAGGCGGTGCGCAACGGTTTGCGCCATGATGGCCTGCACATCGTCGGGGGCCACGTAGTCGCGCCCCTCGATCAGCGCCTGCGCCTTGGCTGCGCGCACCAGGGCAATGCCTGCGCGCGGCGAGAGGCCCTGCAAAAACCAGCGCCCCGAGCGCGTGGCGGCAATCAGGTCTTGCACATAGTCCAGCAGCGGCGCGCTGGCGTGCACCTGCAATACCTGCTGCTGCAAGGCCGCCAGTTCGGCCGTGGTCACCAGGGCGGGCAGGGTGCTGGCCATGGAACGCCTGTCGTCTCCGGCCAGCAACTGGCGCTCGGCAGCGCGGTCGGGGTAACCCAGCGAGATGCGCATCAAAAACCGATCGAGCTGTGATTCGGGCAGCGCGTAGGTGCCCAGTTGGTCGTGCGGGTTTTGCGTGGCGATAACGAAAAAGGGCTCTGGCAGGGCGCGTGTCTCGCCCTCCACGGACACCTGCTTTTCCTCCATGGCTTCGAGCAGGGCGCTTTGCGTTTTGGGGCTGGCGCGGTTGATCTCGTCGGCCAGCAGCACCTGAGCGAACACCGGGCCGGGGTGAAAAACAAAAGCCTCTTTGCCGCGCTCGTACACCGAGACGCCGATGAGATCGCTGGGCATCAGGTCGGCGGTGAACTGCACCCGCGCAAACTGCAGGCCAAAGGTGTGGGCCAGGGCATGGGCCAGCGTGGTCTTGCCCACCCCGGGCACGTCCTCGATGAGCAAATGCCCCCCGGCCAGCAGGCAGGCCACGCAGTCCTGCACGCTGTCAGTTTTCCCTACGATCACCGTGTTAAGCTGATTCAGAATGGATTGGATTTTGATATGCGCTTGCATGGCGTGAAGTTACCCCAAATTTTCAGGCGGAGAGACAAGGCAATGGGCAAAACGGGTTATTTTTCTCATCGTGACTGTTGGTTACACGAAATGGGCCCCGGTCACCCCGAATGTCCAGGCCGCCTGGACGCCATCGAAGACCGCCTGCTCGTCACCGGCGTGGCCGACGCGCTGGAGCGCTGCGAGGTGCCCCAGGCGGCGCTGGCCGACATCGAACTGGCGCACAACCGCCTGCACATTGCCGCCATGCGCGGCCTCACGGACTGGCTGCGCGAAGAGATCGAAGCCGGTGGCCCGCCCTACACCCAGGTGGACCCGGACACCTCCATGAACCAGCACACCTGGAACGCCGCCTTGCGCGCTGCCGGGGCCGCCATGGCCGCCACCGACGCCGTCATTGCGGGCGAGCTGGAGAACGCTTTTTGCGCCGTGCGCCCGCCGGGCCACCACGCCACACGCGACAAAGCCATGGGGTTTTGCTTTTTCAACAACGTGGCCGTGGCCGCCAAATACGCCCTGCAGCGCCACAACCTGAGCCGCGTGGCCGTGGTCGATTTTGACGTGCACCACGGCAACGGCACCGAAGACATTCTGGCCGGGGACGAGCGCGCGCTGATGGTGGGGTTTTTCCAGCACCCCTTCTACCCCTACAGCGGCGATCAAGACCCCGCCCCCAATATGCTCAACGTGCCTGTGGCCGCCTACACGCGTGGCATGGACATCCGCGAAATCGTCGAAATGGTGTGGATCCCGCGCCTGGAGGCCTTCAAGCCCGAACTCATCTTCATCAGCGCCGGGTTTGACGCCCACCGCGAAGACGACATGGGCCAGCTCGGCCTGACCGAGCAGGACTACACCTGGATCACCCAGCGCATCAAAGACGTGGCGCGGCGCTTTTGTGGCGGACGCATCGTCTCGTGCCTGGAAGGCGGCTACGTCATGGGCCCGTTGGCGCGCAGCGTCGAAGCCCACGTGCGCGTGCTCGCCGATATTTGAAGGTTTGCTAAGGGAGGGCGCCATGCATACGACCCACACTTCCGATCTGGTGCTGCTCAGCCGCGACGCACGCGGCGTAGCCACGCTCACGCTCAATGACCCCGCACGCTTCAACGCCCTGGGCAGCGAAATGCTCGCCGCCCTGCAGCAGGCGCTGGACACCCTGGCGCAGGATGCCGGGCTGCGCGTGGTGGTTCTGGCCGCCACAGGCAAGGCCTTTTGCGCGGGCCACAACCTCAAGGACATGGCGGCCCACCCAGACCTGGCCTGGTACCAGCAGCTCTTTACC
>CAZRFF010000205.1:0-4339 GCA_964599265.1 uncultured Simplicispira sp.
TGGTCTGCAGGCCGCGGATGATTTCCACCAGCGCCATCATCGGCACGGGGTTGAAGAAGTGCATGCCGATGAACCGGTCGGCGCGGCTGGTGGCGGCGGCCAGCTTGGTGATGGAGATGGACGAGGTGTTGGAGGCAATGATGACCTCGGGCGCCACGATGCCATCGACCTGCTTGAGGATCTTGAGCTTCAGCTCGTAGTTCTCGGTCGCCGCTTCGATCACGAGCTGCGCGGCCTTCAGGTCGTCGTAGCTGGTGGACGCCTTGATGCGCGCCATGGCCGTGTTCTTGTCGTCTTCGGTGATTTTTTCTTTCATGATCAGGCGGTCCAGGCTGCCCGCGACGGTGGCCAGGCCCTTTTGCACGGCGGCGTCCGAGATGTCTACCATGACGACGTTGATGCCCGAAACGGCGCAGGCCTGCGCAATGCCATTGCCCATGGTGCCTGCACCAATGATTCCGACGGTTTGGATTTGCATGGAAGAAAGTCCTCTTTCAATAACGGTGGGGGATGAAGCAGTCGTAAATTTTATGGTGATCGCTCATGCGGCAAAGCGCTTGCGCGTCAGTGCCAGCGCCACCCAGTAGGCTACCAGCGTGGTACCGGCCATCACCAGGCCATGGCGCAGCGGCTGCTGGGGCCACTGGTCCATGAACAGCGGGCGCACCAGCTCCACGGCGTTGGTCAGCGGCAGCCAGTCGGAGATGGCGCGCACCAGCGGCGGCAATTGCCCGCGCGGGAAGAATACGCCCGAGAGAAACATCATGGGCGTGAGCACCAGCGTGAAGTAGTAAGTGAAGAAATCGTAGCCCTTGGCCAGCGCATTGAAGATCAGCGCGATGCTGGAGAACATGATGGAGGCGCACAGCAGCACCGGCCACGCCACCAGCAGCTTGGGCGAATGGCTGATGCCCAGCGCCAGCATCACGCCCAGTATCGCCGTCACCGTGAACAACGCCTTGAAGGCCGCCCACAGCATCTCGGCCAGCACCACATCGTCCAGGCCCACGGGCGTGTTCATGATGCCTTCCCAGGTCTTTTGCACATGCATGCGCGAGAAGGCCGAGTACAGCGCCTCGAAGCTCGCGGCGTTCATCGCGCTCATGCAGATGGAGCCGCTGGCCAGGTACAGGATGTAGGGCACCGCCTGGCCGTGGGTCTGCAGCGGCCCCACCAGGCTGCCCAGTCCATAGCCAAACGCCACCAGCCACATCAAGGGCTCGGCAATGTTGCCCATGAGGCTGGGGATGGCCAGCTTGCGCCACACCAGCAGGTTGCGCAGGAACACCGGCCACCAGCGCAGCGAAAGGCCGGGCGGTCGCCAGATCGAAGGGCCGGCGGTGCGGCCGCGCAGGGCAGAAGAAGGCATGCCCTCTATTGTGCGCAATTGGCGTGCGCATGGGGCGCTGCGCTCGATTACAGTAGCCGCCAGTTCCCTTTCCTGCACCTGCGATGACGACCCTCGGCACCCCGCTCACCCCCTATCCCACCAAAGTCATGCTGCTCGGCGCGGGCGAACTGGGCAAGGAGGTGCTGATCGCGCTGCAGCGTCTGGGCGTGGAGACCATCGCCGTGGATCGCTACGACCACGCCCCTGGCCAGCAGGTGGCGCACCACGCGCGCACCATCGCCATGAGCGACCCGGCGCAGCTCAAAGCGTTGATCGAGGCCGAGAAGCCCCACCTGGTGGTGCCCGAGATCGAGGCCATCGCCACCCCCATGCTCGAAGAGTTGGAAGCCGCAGGCACCGTGCGCGTGATCCCCACCGCCCGCGCCATCCTGGGCCTGCCCGTGGACACCAGCCTGCGCAACCCTGGCGCCAGCGCCGTCATCTACGGCGGCGTGGAGGCGGCGGGCATCGTGTTTGACGGCGTGGATGAAGCGCTGCGCGTGCCCGGCACCGACCTGCGCCTGTTCGGCAAGCCCGAGAGCTTTGCCAGGCGCCGCATGGGCGTGGCGCTGGCGCGCGCGGACGGCGTGGATACGGCGCGGGCCCATGCCAAGCAGGCGGCGGGCAAGGTCAGGCCACGCACCCCCTGAAAAGACCGTGCACCGGCGCCGACTTCCGCGCTGCGGGAGATGATTTTTTCTATCGGATGCATGGCCTCATCCTCGGGTGGGTTGTGCAGCGTGGGCGATGCGCCCGAAGTTGCCGCCGTTGAAATCCACGATGGCCTGGTCGATCTCTTCCCAGCGGTTCATCACGAACGGGCCGTGGCCGACCACGGGCTCGTCGATCGGCTCGCCGCTGAGCAGCAGCACCGCGGCGTCGGTGGAGGCTTCGATGGCAAGGCCGGCTCCCTGGGCGTCTAGCACCACCAGCTGGCCGTTGTGCGCCGCATGCTGGCCGTTGATGCGCACGGTGCCGTGCAGCACCACCAGCGCGGTGTTCCAGCCGTCCTGCGCCGGCAGCTCGGTCAGGCTGCCCGCGGCCAGCTTCAGATCCCACACCTGCATCGGCGAGAAGGTGCGCGCCGGGCCGCGGGCCTGCCCGTACTCCCCGGCAATTACGCGCAGCATTCCGGCGCCTTGCGGGAGGGCGACCTGCGGAATGGCCGCATCCACAATGGCCTGGTAGCCGGGCGCGGTCATCTTGTCCTTGGCGGGCAGGTTGACCCAGAGCTGCACCATCTCCAGCGTGCCGCCGGTCTGCGTGAACGCTTCGGAGTGGAACTCCTCGTGCAGGATGCCCGCGCCGGCCGTCATCCACTGCACGTCGCCGGGGCCGATGGTGCCGCCCTGGCCCGTGGAGTCGCGGTGCGACACCTGGCCCTTGTAGACGATGGTGACGGTCTCGAAACCCCGGTGCGGGTGCTGGCCGACGCCGCGCGGGTGGGCAGCGGGGGTGAATTCGGCCGGGCCGGCGTAGTCCAGCAGCAGGAACGGGCTCAACTGCTTGGCGTGCGTGGCGTACGAGAACAGCGAACGCACGGGAAACCCGTCGCCCACCCAGTGGCCGCGTGGGTTGCTTTGGATGCCGAGCACCTTCTTCATGTTGAACTCCATTTCCATGTGTGATGGCGATGGAGTAATGGTATGGATGGAACACCCAAAGCGGTAGATGGCAGATTTCAGCCGCAGAGTTCCAAAAATAGAACCATCATGGGCGATACAAGACCTCAACGGCCTCTGCTACTTCGCCGAGACGGTGGACGTGGTCAGCGAAGGGGTGGGCATGGCGATCCGGGTGCGCCCGCTGCTGCTGCAGGACAGCGAGCTGGTGCTGAAGGTGCGGGCCCTGGCTACTCCCGGATCTGCCGCCCGGTGAGTTTGAGGAACAAATCCTCCAGGTTCGCCGGCCGATGCAGCGTGCGCAGGTGCGGGTGCTGCAGCAGCGCGTCGAGCAGCGGGCGGGCTGCGCGGGTGTAGAAGAACACCGTCTCGCCGCTGACCTCGGTGCGCGCCGCCAGGGCCTGCAGGGCACCGTCGTGGGCCAGCGCCAGGGCGCCCGCGCCGTACACCTCCACCACCTCGGGCTCCAGGTGCTCGGCGATCAATGCGCGCGGCGTGCCTTCGGCGATCTTGCGGCCGTGGTCGAGCACCAGCAGGCGCGAGCACAGGCGCTCGGCCTCGTCCATGAAGTGGGTGGTCAGCAGGATGGAGGTGCCCGCCTGCAGCAGTTGCTGAAGGCGCTCCCACATCAGGTGGCGTGCCTGCGGGTCCAGGCCGGTGGTGGGCTCGTCCAGCAGCAGCAGGCGCGGCGCGTTCACCAGCGCACGCGCCAGCGACAGGCGCCGCCGCATGCCGCCCGACAGTTCCCCCGGCCTGGCGTGGGCTTTGTGCGTAAGTGCGGCAAACTCCAGCAGGCGCGGCGCGCGCTCGTCCATCACGCCGCGGCCCAGGCCGAAGTAGCGGCCGAACACGCGCAGGTTTTCTTCGCAGCTGAAATCGGGGTCGAGCGAATCGAACTGCGTCACCACGCCCAGCTCGGCCTTGATGGCCAGGGCATCCTGCGGCATCTGCAGCAGGGGGCCAGTGACCGGCTGGTAGCGGATGCTGCCGCCGTCCGGTGCGGTGAGGCCCAGGCACATGCGCAGCGTGGTCGTCTTGCCTGCCCCGTTGGGGCCGATGATGCCCAGGCACTCGCCCGGGGCGATGGCAAAGGACACGCCATCGACCACGGTGCTGTCGCCGTAGTGTTTGCGCAACTGGTCGGCATGCAGCAAAAAATGCGGTGGATTCATGCGGCGGCGGGTGAGGAAGCCAGCTTACTGGAAGGCCACTTCGGCAAAGCTGCGCAGCTTGCGGCTGTGCAGGCGCTGCACGCCGCCCGCGCGCAGGATGTCGATGGCGCGCATGCCGATGCGCAGGTGCTGGTCGACGCGCTCGCGGTAGAAGT
>CAZRFF010000206.1:0-4338 GCA_964599265.1 uncultured Simplicispira sp.
TCCCACATGCGCACCACGTTTCCTTCGGGCTCGATGCGGGCGAGCGAGCCTTTGCGGCCCGCCATCTCGTTGACGAGCTGCGGGTTGGCAAACGTCGCGCGCATGGCCGTGAGGTGGTCGCCCCGGTGCGTGGCGTAGGAGTTGAAGTCCTCCTCGGGCAGGCCCATCTTCGCCAGGTACTCGCCCGCCGCGCTGTCGGGCAGGATGGCGTTGGACGGCGACAGGTGGTCGGTGGTGATGTTGTCGGGCAGCAGGGCCAGCGGGCGCATGCCCTTGAGCGTGCGCGGGAAGGCCGCCAGCGCGCCCACGCCTTCCGTGTCCCAGTACGGCGGCCGGCGGATGTAGGTGGACTGGGGGCGCCAGTCGTACTGCGGGGCGGCGCGTTCGCCATCGTTCCGTGCTGGAATAGCGAACATGGGTTCGTAGACCTTGCGGAACATCTCGGGCTTGACGGCCTGGGCGACGATGGCGTCGATTTCCTCGTCGCTCGGCCAGAGGTCCTTGAGGCGGATTTCCTTGCCATCCACCACGGTCAACACATCGTTTTCGATATCGAAGCGCACCGTGCCCGCGATCGCATAGGCCACCACCAGCGGCGGCGAGGCCAGGAACGCCTGCTTGGCATACGGGTGGATGCGCCCGTCGAAGTTGCGGTTGCCCGAGAGCACGGCCGTGGCGTACAGGTCGCGGGCGATGATCTCCTGCTGGATCTGCGGGTCGAGCGCGCCGCTCATGCCGTTGCAGGTGGTGCAGGCAAAGCCCACGATGCCAAAGCCGAGCTTTTCCAGGTCGGCAAGCAGGCCCGCTTCCTGCAGGTACAGCTCGACGGCCTTGGAGCCGGGCGCGAGCGAGGTCTTGACCCAGGGCTTGCGGGCCAAGCCGAGGCGGTTGGCGTTGCGCGCCAGCAGCGCGGCGGCGATCACGTTGCGCGGGTTGCTGGTGTTGGTGCAACTGGTGATGGCGGCGATGATGACGGCGCCGTCGGGCATCAGGCCCTCGGCCTCTTCGGCGCGGGCCATTTTCAGTTTGGCGGCACCGGCGATGCCGCGGTCTTGCAGGGCCGAGGTGGGCAGGCGCCTGTGCGGGTTGCTCGGGCCGGCCATGTTGCGCACCACGCTGGACAGGTCGAACGTGAGCACGCGCTCGTACTGCGCATCGGCCAGCGTGTCGGCCCAGAAGCCCGCCGCCTTTGCGTAGGTCTCGACCAGCCGCACCTGCTTTTCCTCGCGCCCCGTCAGTCGCAGGTAGTCGAGGGTCTGCTCGTCGATGGAGAACAGCGCGGCCGTGGCGCCGTATTCGGGGCACATGTTGGAGATGGTCGCGCGGTCGCCGATCGTGAGGCTCCTCGCTCCGTCGCCGAAGAATTCGAGGTAGGCGCCGACCACCTTTTCCTGGCGCAGGAACTCGGTCAGCGCCAGCACGATGTCGGTCGCGGTGATGCCCGGCTGGCGCCGGCCCGTCAGCGCCACGCCCACGATGTCCGGCAGGCGCATCCACGAGGCGCGGCCCAGCATCACGTTCTCGGCCTCGAGGCCGCCCACGCCCACCGCTATCACGCCCAGCGCATCGACGTGCGGCGTGTGGCTGTCGGTGCCCACGCAGGTGTCGGGGAAGGCCACGCCGTCCTGCACGTAGACGACCGGCGACATTTTTTCGAGGTTGATCTGGTGCATGATCCCGTTGCCCGCCGGGATCACGTCCACGTTGGCGAAGGCCTTTTTCGTCCACTCGATGAAGTGAAAGCGGTCCTCGTTGCGGCGATCCTCGATGGCGCGGTTCTTGCGGAAGGCATCGGGGTCGAAGCCGCCGCACTCCACGGCCAGCGAGTGGTCCACGATGAGCTGCACCGGCACGACGGGGTTCACGGCGGCCGGGTCGCCGCCGGCCGAAGCAATCGCGTCGCGCAGGCCCGCCAGATCGACCAGCGCGGTCTGGCCCAGGATGTCGTGGCAGACCACGCGCACGGGGAACCACGGAAAGTCGATGTCGCGCTTGCGCTCGATGAGCTGGCGCAGGTAGCTGTCCAACTGCGCCGGGTCGGCGCGGCGCACTAGGTTTTCGGCGTGCACGCGGGCGGTGTAGGGCAGCCCGTCCCAGGCGCCGGGCTGGAGGGCATCGACGGCCTCGCGCGCGTCGAAGTATTCCAGCGCCGTGCCGGGCAGGGGTTTGCGGTGGGCGGTGTTCGTCATGGGGACTGGCTCACTATTCTTCTGATAGCTGCTTGCGCTTGGTGCATAGCACTTTCAATATGAAAAGCATATAAAAATGACTACTGTAAAGCGCAAACAGCTATGGTTTTTATCAAAGACGTTTGTTAATTGCGATCATCAATAGGCACGAACTTCTGGTCTTCCGGCCCGGTGTAGTTCGCGCTGGGGCGGATGATCTTGTTGTCCACGCGCTGCTCGATCACGTGCGCCGCCCAGCCGCTGGTGCGCGCGATGACGAACAGGGGCGTGAACATGGCGGTGGGCACCTGCATCATGTGGTAGCTCACGGCGCTGAACCAGTCGAGGTTGGGGAACATCTTCTTCACCTCCCACATCACGGCTTCGAGCCGCTCGGCGATGTCGTACATCTTGGTCGAACCGGCCTCGTCGGACAGCCGCTTGGCCACGCCCTTGATGACCACGTTGCGCGGGTCGCTCACGGTGTAGACCGGGTGGCCGAAACCGATCACCACCTCTTTGTTTTCCACGCGGCGGCGGATGTCGGCCTCGGCCTCGTCCGGGCTGTCGTAGCGCTTCTGGATCTCAAAAGCCACCTCGTTCGCGCCGCCGTGCTTGGGGCCGCGCAGCGCGCCGATGGCGCCGGAAATGGCGGAATACATGTCGCTGCCCGTGCCCGCGATCACCCGGGCTGTGAAGGTGGACGCGTTGAACTCGTGCTCGGCATACAGGTTGAGCGAGGTGTGCATGGCACGCACCCAGCCCTCGGAAGGCGGTGTGCCGTGCAGCAGGTGCAGGAAGTGCCCGCCGATGGAGTCGTCCTCCGTCTCCACCTCGATGCGGCGGCCCGAGTTGCTGTAGTGGTACCAGTACAGCAGCATGCTGCCGAGCGACGCCATCAGCCGGTCGGCGATGTCTCTGCTGCCTGCCAGGTTGTGGTCATCCTTCTCGGGCAGGGCGCAGCCCAGGGCGGAGACGCCGGTGCGCATCACGTCCATGGGGTGGCTGGCGGCGGGCAGTTGCTCCAGCGCGGCCTTCACACTGCCGGGCAGGCCGCGCAGGGCGCGCAGCTTGGCCTTGTAGCTTTTCAGCTCGGCGCGCGTGGGCAGCTTGCCGTGCACCAGCAGGTGGGCGATTTCCTCGAACTCGCAGACCTCGGCGATGTCGAGGATGTCGTAGCCGCGGTAGTGCAGGTCGTTGCCCGTGCGGCCCACGGTACACAGCGCGGTGTTGCCCGCCTGCACGCCCGAGAGGGCGACGGACTTCTTCACCTTGGGGGCTGCCGCGGTGTCAGCGGTGGGGGTGCTCATGGGAGGGTCTCCTGGTTGCGATAAAAACATGCGATGGCGACGGGACGGCCGGCGGCATCCACCGCCACCATCTCGAACACCCCTTTCAACACCTCCTCGGGCGGAATGCCCGGCTGGTCGGCCAGAGCGGTCACGCACACGGTCATGGAGCTGCGGCCCACGCGGCTGACCCAGCCGCGCAGCGTGAGCTGGCTGCCGACCGGCACGGGCGCGAGGAAATCCACGCCCGTCACGCCGGCCATCACCACCTCGCGCTGCGCCAGGCCGCGTGCGGCCAGGAAGGCAGCCCGGGCCATCAGTTGCAGTCCTTCGCCCGCAAACAGCGTGCCATGGTGGTTGGCCCGCGCCGGCAGTACCAGTTCGCGCGTTTCTACGGTTCCGTGGGGGGTTGTCATGCTTCGCAATTTACGCAAAATAGCGCCCCAGGAACAGGGCTGAAAAGGCGAAATCTTGCGAAACAAAACCCAGCAAATTGCAAATTCTGCGAATAACACCACCTTTCACACACCAGGAGCAGCGGCATGAAAATTAACCCCCACGCTCCACCGCTTCGCGGGTTGCTGCCCCCCGAGGGGGTCGCTTTTCATCTTGGGGCGGCCCGGCGATGAAAAAAACCTTCATGGGCGTCAAGCTGCGCAAGCTGCGCGCCGAGCGCGGCCTGTCGCAGATCGCGCTGGCGCAGGCGCTGGGCCTCTCGCCCAGCTACCTGAACCAGATCGAGCAGAACCAGCGCCCGCTCACCGTGCAGGTGCTGCTCAAGCTGCACCGCACGCTGGGCGTGGACATCCAGCAGTTCTCCGAAGACGAAGAGGCGCGCCTGATCGCCGGCCTGCGCGAGGCCCTGGCCGACGCCGCCGAGC
>CAZRFF010000207.1:0-4318 GCA_964599265.1 uncultured Simplicispira sp.
TGATCTTGTCGTTGATCCAGGCGTAGCGGCCGTCGTAGTTGCCGTCCTTGTACGAAGCGTGCGTGTGGTGCGTGTCGGCCACGGTGTAGCGCAGATGGCCATCGGGCTTGGTGCCCATGACGGCCTTGGATTCATTGGTGATGCCCCAGCCGACCAGCGCATCGGGCACGAAGCAGGGGATGCGCAGCAGCTCGCGGCCCGAAGGCAGGCCCAGCACGCGCATGTCGCCCGTGTGGCCACCGCTCCACAGGCCGTAATAGGTATCGAGTTCGCCGGGCTTGAGGTGCACGCTGGCGCCTGCGTGGGCGGCAGCCGGTGCAGGCGGCGGGGCCGATGCCGGTGCGGCAGGCGCGGCAGCCGGTGCGGCGGCAGGCTTGTCGTTGCACGCAGCAACGCCCACCGTCAGGCCCGCCAATGCGGCGGTGTTGATGAAACGGCGACGGCCCAGGCCGACGGTTTCTACAGGGGAATCCACTTTTTTCTCGCTCATATGACCTCTCTTGGTTAAGGCACTAGGGGAACAGGGGGCGCTCGCGCAGGCGGCAAGGCGGCTGCGGAGACAAGAACAGAAACAGGAGGCGGCTGCGCCGGGGCGCCTGCCAAGGGCAAGCCGCCCGCCCAGGGCACAGGCGTGGCGGTGGGCGGAGCGCTCTCGACCAGGCACAGCAGGCAGTCCATGCCGCCATTGCCGTGCGAAGGCAAGGCGCCCTCAGAATGCAGAACCAGTTTGGCGCCACCCCCACCCGCGCAGATGAGTTCCATGCTGCGGGGCTGCACCAGGGGCGAAGCCATGGCGACACCCATGCTCAACAACAGGCACGCGGCAATCCACCGGCGCAGCCATACCATTGATATTAGGGTTTTCATGGTTGACAAGTATAGAAAGGGCAAATAGGCGTTTCTTGATGTACGTCACATTGCATGACAATGGCCTTGGCCCTTTTGCGGCGCGTTTGGCGTACAGTACCAGTGAGTGTTGCAATGCACAATAACAACCGAGTAGCGCGCTATGATTTGCGCCTCTCGGGCCTGCCCCAATGGTAAGGCGCACGCGAGAGCTTTTCGCCTTTGTTTCAACCTTTATTGAATCCCTCCACGACCATGAGAAAACCTGCATCCCTCGCCGCCTTGGCCATTCTGGCTTTGTTCCTGACCGCCTGCGGCGACAAGAAACCTGCCGAAGCTCCCGCCCCTGCGCCCGCTCCTGCTGCGGCCCCCGCGCCCGCACCGGCCGCCCCCGAGGCAGCAGCACCCGCCCCCACGGCTTCTGAAACCCCTGCCGCTCCGGCCGCTGCCGATGCCGCCGCACCTGCTGCCCCCGCAGCCCCGGCCGCCAACCCCGACGCTGGCAAATCCGCCTACAACAAGACCTGCGCCATGTGCCATGCCGCTGGCGTGGCTGGCGCGCCCAAGCCCGGCGACAAGGCCGACTGGGGCCCACGCATCGCCCAGGGCAAGGACACGCTGTACAAACACGCCCTGGAAGGCTTCAACGGCGCCAAGGGCTCCATGCCTGCCCGCGGCGGCAACACCAAGATGTCTGACGAAGACGTGAAAGCCGCCGTGGACTACATGGTCGGCCTGTCCAGCTAAACCACGCAAGGAGATGGCCATGCACGACGTACCCCAGCCCCAGGGCCTGACGCGGCGGCGCATGGCCATGGCATTGCCCTTGCTGGGCGCGGCCGCCTGGCTGCCTGCCGCCCAGGCCCATGCCGCCCAGCCGGTGGTGCGTGATCGCCGCGCCTTGATGGGCACCCAGGTGGACATGGTGGCCCAGGGCGCTGACGGGCCCGTGGTGCGCGCCGCCATGGCCCAGGCCTGGGCCGAGATGCAGCGCCTCACGGCGCTGATGTCGCGCTTTGAGCCCGCCAGCACCGTGGGCGCGCTGCAGCGCGCTGCGGGCCGCAGCGCCGTGGCCGTGCCGCCCGAGGTGATGGCCGTGCTGCGCGCCGCCCAGGGCATTGCCGCCGAAACCCAGGGCGCTTTTGACGCCACCGTGGGCGCATTGCAGGCCTGGCAGTTCGGCACGGGCCAGGCCACGGTGCCCGCCGATGCGCAGATCAGCGCCCAGCGCCGCCTGGTCGGCTACCGCAACCTGGTGCTGGACGAGCGTGCCGGCACCGCCTATTTGAAGCACCCCGGCATGGCCCTGGACCTGGGCGGCATTGCCAAACTCCCGATCCTGGAAGCCGGCCTGCACACGCTGCGCGCCCAGGGCGTGGCCAACGCCATGCTCAACGGCGGCGGTGACGTGCTCGTGGCCGGGCAACTGCAGGGCCGCGCCTGGCGCGTGGGCCTGCGCGACCCCCTGGCGCCCGAGCGCCTGCTGGGCGTACTGGAGGTCGAAGGCCAGGCCATCGTGGCCTCGTCGGGCGATTACGAGCGCTTCTTCATGGCGCAAGGCGAGCGCCAGCACCACATCCTCGACCCCCACACCGGCCGCCCCACACGCGGCCCCCATGGCGTGAGCCTGCTGGCGCGCGATGCCGCCAGCGTCAACGGCCTGGGAACGGCCCTGATGGTGCTGGGCAGCGGCAGCGCCCCACGCCTCTTGGAGTCCCGCCCTGGCGTGCAGGCCCTGGTGGCCGAACGCGACGGCAGCCTGTGGCAGACACCGGGCATGGCCCAGGCCCTTCGCAAGGCGTGAGGCTTTGAGGCGCTTGGCGCGCGCGGCCTACAAGCCCAAGGATTGGTACAGGGCGTCCATGCGCGATTGCACGCCGGCGTCCATGGTGATGGTGCGGCCCCATTCGCGCTGCGTCTCGCCGGGCCACTTGTTGGTGGCGTCCAGCCCCATCTTGCTGCCCAGGCCGCTCACCGGCGAGGCGAAGTCCAGGTAGTCGATGGGCGTGTGCTCCACCAGCATGGTGTCGCGCGCCGGATCCATGCGGGTGGTGAGCGCCCACACCACCTCTTTCCAGTCGCGCACGTCCACGTCATCGTCCACCACCACGATGAACTTGGTGTACATGAACTGGCGCAAATGGCTCCACACGCCCATCATCACGCGCCGCGCGTGGCCGGGGTAGGCCTTCTGGATGCGCACCAAGGCTAGCCGATAGCTGCAGCCCTCGGGCGGCAGGTAGAAGTCGACGATCTCCGGGAACTGCCGCTGCAGCAGCGGGATGAACAGCTCGTTGAGCGCCACGCCCAGCACGGCGGGCTCGTCGGGCGGCTTGCCGGTGTAGGTGGAGTGGTAGATGGCGTCTTTGCGCAGCGTGATGCGCTCCACCGTGAACACCGGGAACTCCGCCTGCTCGTTGTAGTAGCCCGTGTGGTCGCCATACGGCCCTTCGAGCGCATGCTCCCAGCCGCTGGCATGCTGCGCGTCGGGGTGGATATGGCCTTCGAGCACGATTTCGGCGTTGGCCGGAACGGACAGCGGCACCGAGAGCGCGGGCGCCACCTCGGTGCGCGCACCGCGCAGCAGGCCGGCAAACTGGTATTCGGACAGGCTGTCCGGCACGGGCGTGACGGCGCCCAGGATGGTCGCCGGGTCGGCCCCCAGGGCCACGGCCACGGGGTAGGGTTGGCCGGGGTTGGCGGCGCAGTGGTCACGGAAATCCAGCGCCCCGCCCCGGTGCGCCAGCCAGCGCATGATGAGCTTGTTGCGGCCCAGCACCTGCTGGCGGTAGATGCCCAGGTTCTGCCGCTTTTTGTGCGGCCCCTGCGTGATGACCAGCCCCCAGGTGATGAGCGGCGCCACATCCCCCGGCCAGCAGTGCTGGATGGGCAGGCGGGCCAGGTCTACGTCCGGCCCCTCCCACACCACCTCCTGGCAAGGCGGGCTGCCGCGCTCTTTGGGCGCCATGTTCCACAGGGTTTTGAGCAGGCTGCCCATGCCCACCATTTCCTTGAAGCCCTTGGGCGCCTCGGGCTCCTTGAGCGAAGCCAGCAGCTCACCGAAGGGGCGCAGGCCGGCCACGCTCTCCACCCCCATTGCACGGGCCACGCGCTCGGGCGTGCCGAACAGGTTGCCCAGCACGGGCATGCTGTGGCCCGTGGGGTTTTCGAACAGCATGGCCGGCCCGCCGGCGCGCAGCACGCGGTCGCACAGGGCCGTCATCTCCAGGTGGGGCGATACGGGCTCGCGCACGCGGCGCAGGTCCCCTGCGGTTTCCAGTTGCGCCATGAAGTCGCGCAGGTCGTGGTAGTGCATGGTTTATCAGCGCAAGCAGCTATGTTTTTGAAAGCGCTATTCTGCCGCCAACCCCGCCCAGCGCGCCGCCAGCGGATGCGCCAGGCCCAGCAAATCCAGGGCCCGGGCGACGCTGTGGTCCACGATGTCGTCCACGCTCTGCGGGTGCAGGTAGAA
>CAZRFF010000208.1:0-4299 GCA_964599265.1 uncultured Simplicispira sp.
GCCCCGTTCGGTCATGGCGAAAACGCCGATTTCGTTGACCGCGCCAAAGCGGTTTTTGATGGCGCGCACGAGGCGAAAGCTGCTGTGCGTGTCGCCCTCGAAATACAGCACCGTATCGACCATGTGCTCCAGCACGCGCGGCCCGGCCAACGCCCCCTCTTTGGTCACGTGGCCCACCAGCACCATGGCAATGCCCGTGGCTTTGGCGGTGCGTGTGAGGTGGGCGGCGCATTCGCGCACCTGCGCCACCGAGCCGGGGGCCGAGGCCAATTGGTCGGAGAACACCGTCTGGATGGAATCGATCACGCACACCGCAGGCTGCACGGCCTCGGCGGTGGCCAGGATTTTTTCGAGCTGCGTTTCGGCCAGCACCTGCACCTGGCTGTGGTCCAGCCCGAGGCGGCGCGAGCGCAAGGCCACCTGGGCGCCGCTCTCCTCGCCCGTGACGTAGAGCGTGGGCAGACCCTTGCGCTGCAAGGCATCGAGCGCTTGCAAAAGCAGCGTGGATTTGCCAATGCCGGGGTCGCCGCCCATGAGCACCACGCCGCCCTCCACGATGCCGCCGCCCAGCACGCGGTCGAGCTCGGTCAGGCCGCTTTCGGTGCGGGCCACATCTTGCGCTTCGATGGCTGCAAGCGGCGTGACGGCTTGCGCCGCATTGAGCGCCAAGGGGGTTGCCTGGCTGTAGCGGTTGCGGCCTGCGCCGCCTTCGGCCACGGTTTCGGTGAGGGTGTTCCAGGCTTGGCAATGCGGGCATTTGCCCAGCCACTTGGGCGTGGAGCCACCGCATTCGGAGCAGGTGTAGAGGGTTTTGTCGCGGGACATGGGGCGGCTGGTAACGTGGATGCCGCGCCACTATAGCGGCTGCGAGGGGCGTGAAAGGGGAATGAAAAGGGCGCCATGCGGCGCCCTTGGAAGCCACCGGCGCACGCAGCGCGCGCCGAGGGTGTGCGGTTTCAAGCGGCGGTGAGCCAATAGCCCGCGTTGAACGGGCTGCTCATGCGCAGCGCCAAGGGAGAAATGTCCACGAGCTTGTCGGTGGGCATTTTTTCTTCGTGCTCGCTGCCGATCTGGATGCCCTGCACGCTGGTGGGTGCCTCTTTCGCCTCGTTCGCCCGTTCTGCTTGGCTGGTGGATGCAGAACGGGCTACAGAAAAGAATAAAAACAGCGGAACGGGATCTTGCGTTCCCCCCAATACTCGGCGGCATCGCGGAAGACATCGAGCAATTGCTCGCGCGCTTCCTTGTCGAACTTGAGTGTGGCAGGAATCTGCTCCAGCACCACCACAAACCCTGGCTGGGGGCCTGATTTGTGCAGGGGGTCGGTCAGGCAGTCGCACAGGGCGTCGAAATTTTTGCCGAAATGGGGCGGGAACGTGAACTGCTGCGCAATCAAGTCCAGCACATCTTGTTTGGTTTGTGCGTGGGCGAGGTTGGCGTACAGAAAATGGTGCCCCAAGTGGGCCGCAGCGTCTTGCAGGTCGTGCACGCTGTAAGCGCGGATAGACTGCACAATGTTGGTGCGCACGCCACGCAGCGGTACTTCGGATTCTTTACGAAGTGGTGTGTCCATCTCCGCTTCTCTTTCTCTTCAAGGCTAAAAACGGCACCCGGGAAAAGCCCCCGAGAGTAAAAAAATCATTTCGACCTGGAGCGCCACGGCAGGGTGGCGTTGGCAGGCTCATTCGGAAATTTCGCGAAAACTGGCGTAGTGGTCGCTGGTGTAGTAACAGGCGTCCGGCGTTTGGGGTCGGTTGCCGCCACACACAATGCGCCGGGCGCCGCGGTGGCTGGCGCCGGGGGTTCTGACGGTGTACTCGCGGTAATAGCCGCGCTTGTGCTGGGGCAAAAGCCGTTCGCGGTTGCCAAAAACGGTGCCATCCTTTTCAAAAGGAAAGGGGCCGCCTTGGCGGATCAGCGCGTAGGTTTCGCGGCCCTGGGCTGGCAGTTGCGTGACGGAGATGCTGGCCTGGGTTTCACCAGGCAGCGGGCCGCGCGCCATGCCCGAAACGGGCGCCAAAGCGCAGACAGCACCCAATGTCCATGCAACAAGCCACTTGCCCACCCCACAGGCCCAAGCCTTCAACATCGATGCACACCTTTCAGAAACTACGGGTTTACCCGAAATTTCAAACCGTTAGTGTGACGCAATCGCCTTGAAAATGCAAGTGAATGCCTATTCTTTAGGCAACAATCTGTAGGGGTGGAGGCGGTGAAAGTGAGCGCCTGCTCTTTTTATATTCCTTACCGTGCCGCGTTGGCGTCGGCCACCGTCAGTGCCGTCATGTTGACGATGCGCCGCACCGTGGTGCTGGCCGTGAGGATGTGCACGGGCTGCGCCGCGCCCAAGAGCACCGGGCCGATGGCGATGTTGCCGCCCGCCGCCGTCTTGAGCAGGTTGTACGAGATGTTGGCGGCGTCGATGTTGGGCATGACCAGCAGGTTGGCGTCGCCTACCAGCAGGCTGTGCGGCATGATGGCCGCACGCGCCTTGCCGTCCAGCGCCACGTCGCCGTGCATTTCGCCGTCCACCTCCAGCCAGGGCGCTTGCAGGCGCAGCAGTTCCAGCGTTTGGCGCATTTTGACGGCGCTGGGCTGGTTGCTGTTGCCAAAGTTGGAGTGCGAGAGCAGCGCGGCCTTGGGCGTGAAGCCAAAGCGCAGCATTTCCTCGGCGGCCATGGTGGTGATCTCGGCGAGCTGCTCGGCGCTGGGGTCGTAGTTGACGTGGGTGTCGACGATGAACACCTGGCGCTCGGGCAGCATCAGGCCGTTCATGCAGGCGTAGGTTTGCACGCCGGCGCGCTTGCCGATGACCTGGTCGAGGTACTGCAGGTGGTGTGCGGTGTGGCCCCAGGTGCCGCAGATCAGGCCATCGACCTCGCCCTTGTGCAGCAAGAGCGCTCCGATCAGCGTCAGGCGGCGGCGGCATTCGATCTTGGCAATGGCCTGGGTGATGCCCTTGCGCTCGGTCATGTGGTGGTAGGTCTGCCAGAAGTCGCGGTAGCGGTGGTCGTTTTCGACGTTGACCACGTCGTAGTCGCGCCCCTCTTGCAGGCGCAGGCCGAATTTTTCGCAGCGCTGGGCGATGACGGCGGGGCGGCCAATGAGCGTGGGGCGGGCGATTTTTTCATCGACGACGATTTGCGCCGCGCGCAGCACGCGCTCCTCCTCGCCCTCAGAGTAGGCCACGCGCTTTTTCGCCGCCCTCTTGGCGATCATGAAGATGGGCTTCATGGTCGTGCCCGATGCGTAGACGAAGGTCTGCAGGTGGTCGCGGTAGGCGTCCATGTCGGCAATGGGGCGCTGCGCCACACCCGAATCCGCCGCCGCCTGCGCCACGGCGGGCGCGATCTTCATCATCAGGCGCGGATCAAACGGCTTGGGGATGAGATATTCTGGACCAAACGAGAGCTGCTCGCCCACGTAGGCCTTGGCCACCACTTCGCTTTGCTCGGCCTGCGCCAGCGCGGCAATGGCGTGCACCGAGGCGATTTCCATCTCGGTGGTGATCGTCGTCGCGCCGCAGTCCAGAGCGCCCCGGAAGATGTAGGGAAAGCACAGGACATTGTTGACCTGGTTGGGGTAGTCCGTGCGCCCGGTGGCGATGATGGCGTCGCTGCGCACGGCTTTGACGTCCTCGGGCTGGATTTCGGGGTTGGGGTTGGCCAGGGCGAAGATCAGGGGCTGCGCTGCCATCTGCGCCACCATGTCTTTTTTCAGCACGCCGCCGGCGGACAGGCCCAGGAACACGTCGGCGCCGGCAATCACCTGGCCCAGGGTGCGCAGATCGGTTTTTTGCGCGAAAAAGGCTTTGTCGGCGTCCATCAGTTCGGTGCGGCCTTCGTACACCACGCCGGCAATGTCGGTCACCCAGATGTTCTCGCGCGGCATGCCGAGCTTGACCAGCAGCCCCAGGCAGGCCAGCGCCGCCGCGCCCGCGCCCGAGGCGACGAGCTTGACGGTTGTGATGTCTTTGCCCGCCACCTTGAGGCCGTTCAGGATGGCTGCGCCGACGACGATGGCCGTGCCGTGCTGGTCGTCGTGGAACACCGGAATCTTCATGCGCTCGCGCAGCTTGCGCTCGATGTAGAAGCAGTCCGGCGCCTTGATGTCTTCGAGGTTGATGCCGCCAAAGGTGGGCTCCAGGCTGGCGATGATCTCGACGAGCTTGTCGGGGTCTTTTTCGTCGATCTCGATGTCGAAGACGTCAATGCCCGAGAACTTCTTGAACAAAACGCCCTTGCCTTCCATCACCGGCTTGCCGGCGAGCGGGCCGATGTCGCCCAGGCCCAGCACCGC
>CAZRFF010000209.1:0-4287 GCA_964599265.1 uncultured Simplicispira sp.
AGGCCTTCTTCGTGCTGGCCGAGGGCCTGGCCACGCCCGAGGACATCGACGCCGGAATGAAGCTGGGCTGCAACCAGCCCATCGGGCCGCTGGCCCTGGCCGACATGGTGGGCCTGGACGTGTGCCTGGCCGTGATGGACGTGTACCTGCAGGAGTTTGGCGACAGCAAGTACCGCGCCTGCCCGCTGCTGCGCGAAATGGTGGCCGCCGGCCGCCTGGGGCGCAAGACCGGGCAAGGCGTGTACCGGTACTGAGCACTGCGCTTTTCCCCACAACCAGGGCGCCCGGCAGGGCGCCTTTTTTTGCGCCCAAGTCCCCATGCGTTACAGGGTTTCCCGTTTATTAAGAAGCTCACAATTCAATTGCGCGCAATACTCTGGCCCATGCCAACGCCTCGCCCCCCCGCCAGCCCCAGCCCTGCCGCCCTGCGCCTGGACCACCAGTTGTGCTTTGCGCTGTATTCGGCCTCGCTGGCGATGACCAAGCTCTACAAGCCGCTGCTCGACGCCATCGGCCTGACCTACCCGCAGTACCTGGTGATGCTGGTGCTGTGGGAAGAGGACGGCCCCACCGTGTCGGCGCTGGGTGAGCGCCTGTGCCTGGACTCGGGCACGCTCACGCCGCTGCTCAAGCGCATGGAATCGGCCGGGCTGCTGCAGCGCCAGCGCGACGCGCAGGACGAGCGCCGCGTGCGCATCGCCCTCACGCCCGCAGGGCAGGCGCTGCGCACGCAGGCCGAGGCCATCCCCGCATGCATCCTGGCGCACAGCCAACTGCCGCTGCCCGATCTGCAGGCGCTCACAAGGCAGGTTCAGTCGCTGCGCGACCAACTGATCCGCTGAACGGCCCCCCATTTCTCCACCGCCCCGCAACGGGGCACCCACCCACCCGAAAGGAAAGCACCATGGCCACCCTCGACAAAGTTCTCTACACCGCCCGCGCCCACACCACCGGGGGCCGCGACGGCGCCTCGCGCACCGACGACGGGCGCCTGGACGTGAAACTGTCCTCGCCCGGCACCTCGGGCACCGGCACCAACCCCGAGCAGTTGTTCGCCGCGGGCTACTCGGCCTGCTTCATCGGCGCGCTCAAGGCCGTGGGCGGCATGCAGAAGATCGCCATCCCCCAGGACGTGGCCGTGGACGCCGAAGTGGACCTGGGCCCCATCACCGGCGGCTACGGCATCGCCGTGCGCCTGCAGGTGCACCTGCCGGGCATGGAGCGCAGCCAGGCACAATCCCTGGTGGACGCAGCCCACCAGGTCTGCCCCTATTCCAACGCCACACGCGGCAACATTGCTGTGACGCTGACCCTCGCCCCCTGAGCTGCACAGCCCCATAGTGCTATTAAATTCATGGCTGCTTGCGCTGACTGGACGGGCGCTACAGCCATTTTTTACCTTATGACCAACCCCAGCGACCCGGCCCGCCACTTTGTACGCCAGCACGAACACCTGGACGCCCAACTGCAAGCCCACCTGCTCGACGTGGTGGGCGGCGACTTTGCCAGCGCCCGGCAGCGCCTGGAGCAATGGCGGGCCGCGCTGGCCCAGCACATCGAGGTAGAAAACACCCAGCTCCTGCCCCATGTGCCCGAGGGCGCCCGCTGGGCCGCCAAGGTGTATTTGCTGGAGCACGAACGCATTGCCCTGCTGGCCGAGGAATACGCCGACCGCCTGCAGGCCGTCATCGACCAGCCTCCGCACGACGCGCAGGTCCAGCGCCGCGCATCGCTGTTCCTGCTCGACGCCGCCCACGCCCTGCGCCATGTGCTGGAGCACCACCACATGCGCGAAGAAACCGCCCTGGCCGAGGAGCTGCCCCAGACCTTGCAAGCGGCCGTATGGGGTGCGGCACCTCATGGTTTTCCCTAGGCCGCCGCGCAAGTTTTAGCTCAGCTTGGCGCGCGATGATGGGGCCTTGGAGACGCCATGAAATACGCCCTGCTGTCCGACATCCACGCCAACCTGCAAGCCTTTGAGGCCTGCATCGCCCACGCCCGCACCCAAGGGGCCCAGCAATTTGCCCTGCTGGGCGACTTGGTGGGCTATGGGGGCGACCCCGTGGCCGTGGTCGAACGGGCCATGGCCCTGGCCAAAGAAGGCGCCTACCTGGTGCGCGGCAACCACGACGCCGCCGCCGTCACCCCCCCGGCGCAGGCCGAGCACCTGGGCGAACAAAGCGCGCAATGGACGCACGCCCAACTCAGCGCCGAACACCGCGCCTTTCTGGCCGGCCTGCCGCTCACCCAGCGCCTGGGCCCCTACGCCCTGCTGGTGCACGCCAGCGCCGACCAGCCCGAGCGCTGGTATTACATCGAAGACGGCAGCGCCGCCGAGCGCAGCATGTCGGCCGCCAGCATCCTCGACCCGACCATCCGCTACGTGTTCAGCGGCCACGTGCACGAGCAGGCCCTGTATTTCTTAACGCCCACGGCCAAGCTCATGCGCTTTGCCCCGCAGCCCGGCGTGCCCGTTCCCGTGCCCATGCACCGGCAGTGGCTGGCGATTGCGGGCTCGGTGGGCCAGCCGCGCGACGGCAACGCGCGCGCCATGTACGCCCTGTTTGACGAGCAGGCCTGCACCATCACCTTCCACCGCGTGCCTTACGACCACGCTGCCGCGGCCGCTGCCATCCGCAGCACACCGCAGCCCGCCTTCTTTGCGGATCGGCTGGAGGCTGGCCGGTGAAGCTGCTCGAACCCGGTACCGAAGTCGACGGCTTCGTGGTGCGCGAGTGCATCCACGCCGGGGGCATGGCGCACATCTACGCGGTGGAATACACCAGCAAGGCAGGCAATCCCGGCTTTCCGCTGGCCATGAAGATCCCGCGCATGACGGCGGGCGACGGGGCCGAGAACATCGTCAGCTTCGAGGTGGAGCTGCAAATCCTGCCCTCGCTCAGCGGCCCCCATGTGCCGCGCTTCGTGGCCGCGGGCGACCTGCTGCACCTGCCCTACATCGTGATGGAGTACGTGCACGGCCAGACGCTGCAGCACTGGCTGGACCAGCCCGAGCGCCCGGATGCCGCCGCCATCGCCCACCTGGGCACCGCCATGGCGCTGGCCGCGCACAGCCTGCACCAGCAAAACTGCTGCCACCTCGACCTGAAACCGGGCAATGTGCTCATCAAGCCCGACGGCAGCGCGGTGCTGCTGGATTTTGGCCTCTCCTGCCACGCCCACTACCCCGACCTGCTGGCCGAGGAAATGCGCAAGGCCGTGGGCTCGCCCGCCTGGATCGCGCCCGAACAGGTGGTGGGCGTGCGCGGCGATTTGCGCAGCGATATTTTTGCCATCGGCGTCATGCTGTACGAACTGGCGACGGGCGAACTCCCCTTTGGCGCCCCCACCACCCAGGGCGGCCTGCGCCAGCGCCTGTGGATGACGCCCACGCCCCCGCGCGAGCACCGGGCCGACCTGCCCGAATGGCTGCAAGAAATCATCCTGCGCTGCCTGGAGCCCGAAGCCGCCAACCGTTACCCCTCGGCCGCGCACCTGGCGTTTGATCTGTCCAACCCCGAGCAGGTCACCATCACCGAACGCGGCCAGCGCACGCAGGGCCCAGGTCTGGGCAAGCACCTCAAGCGCTGGGTCAAGGCGGCGGGCATGCACTACCAGCCCAGCCCCCTGCCGAAAAACCAGATCGAGCAAGCCCCCATCGTCATGGTGGCCGTGCCGCACGAAGACGTGCAAGACGCCACGCTGTACTCGCTGCGCGAAGCCGTGGCGCGCTCACTGGGCATACGCCCGGGCGCCCGCCTGGCCTGCGTGACGGTGCTGTCGCCCTCGGCCAGCAGCACCTCGGACAGCGAGCGCAGCGAAACCACCTTGCACCGCCTGCACCTGGCACGCATCAAGCAATGGGCCCAACCCCTGCCGCTGGCCGGCCACAACGTGAGCTACCACGTGCTGGAGGCCAGCGACGTGGGCCAAGCCCTGGTGCGCTACGCCGAAGGCAACCGCGTGGGTTTGATGATCCTGGGCGCCGCCACGCACGGCTTGCAATTGCAGCGCTTTATCGACACCGTGCCCATCCGCGTGGCGCGCGACGCGCCTTGCACGGTCATCCTGGTCAAGCAGCAGTTGCCGTTCAACCAGCTTGCTGGGTGAACGGGGGGCCTTGGGGGTTATGCCCAACCAGGGCCCGCTGCAACACAGATTTTGTTGCGCCAGGCACCTTAAATACGCCGCACCCCATCCCTGTTGACAAAAACGCCACACCCACCCACAAGGAAGCAAACAATTACACCCCCGTAACCGCCGCAGCGTAACAAAACGCAAATCCAT
>CAZRFF010000210.1:0-4272 GCA_964599265.1 uncultured Simplicispira sp.
GGATTGCGGTGGTGCAGCACGGCTCAGACCTCCTTGACCTGGAACACAAAACCGCCCGCATCGGTACGCGCCAGCGCCAGCGACTGGTGCGCCGGCAAAGCCACGCGGGCAGCCGCAAAATCGGCCTGCACGGGCAGCTCGCGCCCACCCCGATCGACCAACACTGCCAGGCGCACACGCGCCGGGCGGCCATAGTCGTACAGCTCATTGAGCACTGCGCGCACCGTGCGCCCGGTGTAGAGCACATCGTCCAGCACCAGAATATCCGCCCCGTTCACATCGAAAGGCAATACGGTCTGCGCGCTGGATGCCAGGCCGCGCCGGGCAAAATCGTCACGGTGCATGGACGAAGACAGCACACCCGGCGCCCCCTCCAGCCCCAAGTCACGGTGCAGGCGCTCCACCAGCCAGGCGCCACCCGACGCAATGCCCGCCAGTTGCGTTTGCGGCTCGCGCAGATTGCGTACACCGCGCAGCAGCTCACGGTACAGGGCCTCGGCGTCCAGCACCAGGCTGCCTTGCGCGCCCACAGGGGCTGTGGTCATGAAAGACTCCTCAAGAATTGTTCCAGGATGATGCAGGCCGAAGCAGCATCGGCATCGCGGCTGCCTGCCGCCAGCGCCTCGGTGGTGCTGTAGCGTTCGTCCACTTCGTACACCGGCAGGCCAAAGCGCCCACGCAATTGGCGGGCAAAGCGCAGGGCGCGGTGGGTATTTTCGTGGCTTGCACCGTCGGGGTGGCAGGGCACGCCCACCACCAGCGCATCGGGTTGCCACTGGCTGATCAACTGGGCCATGGGGGCAAAGCGCGCAGCCCCATCGGCCACGATGGTGCGCTGAGGCGCCGCCGTGCCCAGCAAGCGGGTGCCATAGGCCACCCCCGTGCGGCGCAGGCCATAGTCAAAAGCAAGAAAAGACTGGAAATGCGCAGGAACGGCGGTAGCAACGGGCACGGCCGTGGTGCTCATGCGTGCCCCGCCCCGGGCGAAATTTGCCAGGCCTGCAAGCCCAGCAAACCCAAAGCCGAGTCATAGCGCTGGGCAATGGGGGTGTCAAAAATCACCGACAAATCGGCGCCGACGGTGAGCCAGGCGTTTTCTGCCAGTTCCGACTCCAACTGCCCCTCGCCCCAGGACGAATACCCCAGCGTCACCAGCACCCGCCGCGGCCCGGCCCCGGTGGCCAGGGCTTCGAGCACGTCTTTGCTGGTGGTCATCTCCAAACCACCCGGAATGACCATGGTCGAGGCATAAGCGGGTTCTTCGGCCGGCGCAGCATCGCCCTGCAAGGGTTCGTGCAACACAAAACCGCGCTCCGTCTGCACCGGCCCACCCAAAAACACCGGTGCGTCGGTCAGATCGGCCCGCCCCAACGATAAATCCACCTTGTCGAACAAACCTTTGAGCTTGATGTCCGTAGGCTTGTTGATGATCAAACCCAAAGCACCGCGCTCGCTGTGCTCGCACAGATAGACCACGCTGCCGGCAAACGAAGCATCCTCCATGCCCGGCATGGCGATCAAGAAGTGGTTCGTCAGATTGATGGGCGTAAAAGAGGCGGACATGCGGGCATTTTACGGGTAAGCCGATGGCCTTTTTTCTCTGCCAGGCGCACTGCCCTGCCTGCATGGCATGCACCATCAAAATGCGCGCCGGGAATTGCAGCGCCCGATCCAGCCAGGCAAATTCAGGACTGCGGGGTTGGGTCACCATGCGCCACTTGCACCCCCTCCAGGCTCAAGGCAGAACCCGATGCAAGGCGAATGCGCAGCGTCATGTCGGTTTTGTTGTCGGCATGGGCAATGGCCTCGGCAGCGCCAATCTCACCGCCCATGTACAGCGCATGGATGGCTTGGTCAAACGTGCCCATGCCCACCTCGCCGCTGCGCTCCATGGCTGTGCGCAGACCTTCGATCTGGCCTTTCTGGATCAGGTCGGCCACGAAATGCGTGCGCAGCATGGCTTCCACAGCCGGCACCCAATGCCCATGCACGCCACGGATCAAACGCTGCGCCACCACCGCCTGCAGATTGAGCGCCAGATCCATGAGCAATTGCGGGCGCGATTCCATGGGGAAAAAATTGAGGATGCGCTGCACGGCCTGGCTGGCATTGTTGGCATGCAGGGTGGACACGCACAAATGCCCCGACTCGGCGTAGTGCATGGCGTGTTGCATGGTGACCGTATCGCGGATCTCGCCAATCATGATCACGTTGGGCGCTTCACGCATGGCGTGGCGCAGGGCGTGGTCGTAGGACTGGGTGTCGATACCCACTTCGCGCTGGGTCACCAGCGATTTTTGGTGCGGGTGCAAATACTCAATCGGGTCTTCCACCGTGAGGATATGCCCCGCCTGCCGGGCATTGCGGTGGTCCAGCATGGACGCCAGCGTGGTCGTTTTCCCCGATCCAGCGGCCCCCACCACCAAGACCAAGCCGCCCTGCAAAAAGGCCAATTGCTGGAGCACGGGGGGCAGATGCAATGCCTCCAGCGAAGGCACTGTGGCGGCCACATGGCGCGCCACCAAGCCCACCTGCCCACGCTGCATGTGCACGTTGACGCGAAACCGCCCAGCCGTGGGCGACTGGTAGGCAAAATCGCACTCCCACTGGGCTTCAAAGCTCTGGATTTGTGCGCTGCGCATGATGGAATACGCAGCACTGCGCACCTGTTCAGCGGACAGGGCAGGCCCGGCCAGGGCCGAAAAAACGCCTTGGCACTTGATGGTGGGCGGCGCCCCCACCGTCAAGAACAAATCCGATGCACCCGCCCCCGCCGTCTGCTCCAAGCAAACCTGGAGCAAAGGGTTGGGCGGTGGGGACGCTGCATCCATGGCGCAAAACAGGCGAACAACGCTCCCTGGGTCAGGCCGATTCGGCGGGCTGGGCCAGTTGGGCGTAGTGGTGGATCAAACTGAGCAGTTCATCGTCCGAATACGGCTTGCCCAAATAGTGGTTGACGCCCAACTCCATTGCATGCTCGCGGTGCTTTTGGGCAATGCGCGAAGTGATCATGATGATGGGCAGGTCGCGCAAGCGGGCGTCGGCGCGGATGTTGCGTGCCAGGTCGAAACCATCCATGCGCGGCATTTCGATGTCCGACAACACCACGGTGGGCAGCTCTTCCTGGAGTTTTTCCAGGGCCTGCAAACCATCGGCCGCCAAAGCCACACGGTAGCCCTCGCGTTGCAGCAGGCGCTGCGTGACGCGGCGCACGGTGATGGAATCGTCCACCACCAGCACCAACGGCACCTGATTGACCGCAGCCACCGCAGCCACGGGAACCTGGGGAGCCGCTTCAGCGGCGGCAGCCACCGCAACCGGCTGGCTGGCAGCCAAGGCACGGATGCGTTCGCCGTACACCGTGACCAAAGCCACAGGGTTGTAGATCAGCACCACCGCGCCCGAAGGCAGCACCGACATGCCCGCCAGGCCCGGCAAGCGGGAGAGCTGCGGCCCCAGGTTTTTCACCACGACTTCACGGTTACCCAGCACTTCATCCACGTGCATGGCCACCCGCTGCGCCGCGCTGCGCAAGATCACGACCGGGCGCGTCTTGCCTGCGGCTTGTTCATCGCTGCGCAAGGACGCTTGCAGCAAGGCCCCGCACCAGAAGAAGGGAATCGCTTCGCCAGACGCATCAAAGCTGCCATTGCGGTAAGCCGACTCCAGCTCAGGGGCAGGAACCCGGCGCACCACCTCGACCAGGTTGGCCGGAACACCGATGGCCAGGGTGCCTACGCGCAGCATCACCACCTGCGTCACCGCCGTGGTCAGGGGCAGCACCATGCGGAAGGAAGTGCCCTTGTCTGCATCGGTCTGGGTTTCGATACGGCCGCCCAGGCCATGGACCTCGGCCCGCACCACGTCCATGCCAATACCGCGCCCTGCGAGGCCAGTGACCTCGCTGGCGGTGGAAAACCCAGGGGTGAAAATCAGGTTGGCGGCTTCGGCATCGCTCAGCACCGCATCGGCAGACACCAGCCCCTGCGCCTGCGCCTTGGCGCGGATAGCCGGCAGATTCAGGCCCGCACCGTCATCGCGGAACTCGACCGACACGTCATTGCCTTCGTGGCGCAAGGCCACGGCAATCGATCCGACGGCTGCCTTGCCTTTGGCCGCACGCTGGTCTGGCGCCTCAATACCGTGGGCCACACAGTTGCGCAGCAAGTGTTCGAAGGCCGGCGTCATCCGGTCGAGCACGCCACGGTCCATTTCAATGGAGCCGCCGGTGATGTCCAGCTTGATCTGTTTGCCCGTTTCTGTCGACGCTTG
>CAZRFF010000211.1:0-4258 GCA_964599265.1 uncultured Simplicispira sp.
CCGTGCGCGCGCTCCGGCGGCTGGATGCAGCGGCCGCTGCGGCCCAGCCTGCCGCCCATGCCAGCCACAACACCGCCGCCGCGGCACCCGCCCAGGCACCCGCAGCGCGGGTATTCAAGGTGCGCGACTTCGCCCCCGCCCTGGCGGGCTACACCATGTTTGGCGTGGGTTACATCGGCTACATGACCTTTGTCGTGGCGCTTTTGCGCGCACAGGGCGTGGGGGCAGGGGCCGTGACTTTGTTCTACGCGCTGCTGGGGCTGGCGGTGGTGCTGTCGTCGCGCATTTGGGCCGGTTTGCTGGACCGCAGCCGGGGCGGTGAGGCATTGGCGCGGCTCAATGCCTTGTTGGGTGTGGCCACGGTGCTGCCTGCGGTGAGCAGCGCCTGGCCCGTGGCGCTGGCCTCGGGCCTGCTGTTTGGCGGGGTGTTCTTGTCGGTGGTGGCGTCCACCACGGCCCTGGTGCGGCACAACCTGCCGCCTGCGCAGTGGGCGGTAGGCATCAGCGCCTTCACCATCGTGTTTGCCGCCGGGCAAATCGTGGGGCCCACGGTGGTGGGCTGGATTGCCGACGGCCCCGGCGGCCTGGGCCGGGGCCTGGTGTTTTCTGCCGCCGCCCTGTGGCTGGGGGCGGTGCTGGCGCTGCGGCAAAAGCCGCTTACTTGATCAAGCCTTCGGCCTTCATGGCCGCTTGCACGGCAGGGCGTGCTGCAATGCGCTCGCGGTAGGCCAGCAGATTTTTCAGGCCCGCAATATCCACGCCCACGTACTGCGCCCAGCCGGTGACGGTGAACAAATAGGCATCGGCCACGCTGAACTGCGCGCCCATCAGATAGGGCTTGTCGGCCAGCTGGCTGTCGACCCACTGCAGGCGCCCGAGCAGGCGCTCAATGGCGATGGACTTGTAGCTGTCGGGCGTGTTGGGCGCAAACAGCGGGCTGAACCCTTTGTGCACTTCGGTGCCGATGAAGGTCAGCCATTCTTGCAGGCGGTAGCGCTCCAGCGTGCCATTGGCCGGGGCGAGGTTTTTGGCCGGCGCCTGGTCGGCCAGGTACTGCACGATGGCCGGGCCTTCGCGCAGGCGCGTGCCGTCATCGAGCTCGAGCACCGGCACATAGCCCAGGGGGTTGATGCTGTAAAAATCGGTGCCGTCTTGCAGCTTGTGTGACTTGGTGCTGGCCAGTACCGGCTCGTAGGCCAGGCCGGCTTCGTGCAGCACGATGTGGGGCGAAAGAGAGCAGGCGCCGGGGGAGTAGTAGAGCTTCATGCGTGATGTCCTTGGAGGGGTGAAAAATAAACCGCCATGGTAGGCGGCAAGAAAAGCTTTGGCTGGAACAGGGTCTGGATTTACCCGTGCCAAGCGTGCAGGCGCGCAGAGGCCCAGAGCACCTGATCGACCACACCGCGCACGCGCTCGCGGTGCGTTTCGTTCACCAGGGCGCCCTGTTCGTCGAACGCATTGCCCGCATAGCCCAGGGCAAAGGCTTTGGGCGCCAGCCAGCACTCCAGGTTGATGAGCAGCGGCGCCAGGTGGCTTTGCGAACGCAGGCCTCCCATTGCGCCGGGCGACGCGCTGAGCATGCCCACCACCTTGCCACGGAAAGACCGCAAACCGTCTTGCCACACCGGGTCGCCCTTGACGGGGCTGGATGCCCAATCAAGGGTGTTCTTGAGCAGGGCTGTATAGCTGCCGTTGTACTCTGGCGAGCAAACAATCCAGGCTGGGTGACCGTGCAAAATTTCCTTGAGGCGCAACACCCCGGCAGGGGTGCCTTGGGCTTCCAGGTCGGCGTTGTACAGCGGAATATCCAAATCGGCCAAATCCAACAGGGTGACATCGGCATCGGCTTCTCTGCCCATGCCAGCGGCCACCTGGGCCAGGCGGCGGTTGAATGATTGTTGGCGGGTACTGCCCGCGAAAACGAGGAGTTTGGTCATGCTGCGATTGAAGCACAGCAGAAAAGCGCCTGCATCCAGCATGGATTCGACCCGGTGCCTGCAGGCACCGGCCCTGTTCCACGTGAAACAACCATGGGTTTCCCGCTGACCGCCTAAAGATGGGAAAATTACGAGTTTCCCCCCAACCTGCCTTTTCCCATGCTGTACCCCCAGGAATTTGATGTCATCGTCGTCGGCGGTGGCCATGCCGGCGCCGAGGCCGCGTTGGCCAGCGCACGCATGGGCTGCAAAACCTTGCTGCTCACGCACAACATTGAGACCTTGGGGCAGATGAGCTGCAACCCCAGCATCGGCGGCATCGGCAAGGGGCATTTGGTCAAAGAAGTGGATGCCCTGGGTGGCGCCATGGCCCTGGCCACGGACGAGAGCGGTATCCAGTTCCGCATTCTCAACAGCAGCAAGGGCCCGGCGGTGCGCGCCACGCGGGCGCAGGCCGATCGGGTGCTGTACAAGGCGGCCATTCGCCGCATGCTGGAAAACCAGCCGAACTTGTGGCTGTTTCAGCAGGCGGTGGACGATCTGCTGGTGGAAGGTGACCGTGTCGTGGGTGCCGTCACGCAGATTGGCTTGCAGTTCCGCAGCCGGGCGGTGGTGCTCACGGCGGGCACGTTCTTGGACGGCAAAATCCACGTGGGCCTGAACCACTACCAGGGGGGGAGGGCGGGCGACCCGCCAGCCGTGTCATTGTCTGCACGGCTCAAAGAACTGCAATTGCCCCAAGGGCGCCTCAAGACCGGAACGCCGCCGCGCATTGACGGGCGCAGCATTGATTTCAGCCAGTGCGCCGAACAACCTGGCGACGGCATGCCTGAGGGGGTGAACGAGGGCGATGTGCCTGTGTTCAGCTTCATGGCCCATGCCCATGGGGGCGCGGCAATGCATCCGCGGCAAATGCCCTGCTGGATCACCCACACCAACGAGCGCACGCACGACATCATCCGCAGCGGCTTTGACCGCAGCCCCATGTTCACCGGCAAAATCGAAGGCGTGGGCCCGCGCTATTGCCCCAGTGTGGAAGACAAGATCAACCGCTTTGCCGACAAGGAAAGTCACCAGATTTTTCTGGAGCCCGAAGGGCTGACCACCCACGAGTTCTACCCCAACGGCATCTCCACCAGCCTGCCGTTTGATATCCAGCTGGCCCTGGTGCGCAGCATGAAGGGGCTGGAAAACGCCCACATCCTGCGCCCAGGCTATGCCATCGAGTACGACTACTTTGATCCACGAGCGCTCAAGGGCAGTTTCGAGACGCGCCAAATCCAGGGCCTGTTTTTTGCCGGGCAAATCAACGGCACCACCGGCTACGAAGAGGCGGCGGCGCAAGGCCTTTTTGCTGGCCTGAATGCGGCCTTGCAATGCCGTGGCGAATCACCCTGGCTGCCCGCCCGCGACGAGGCCTATCTGGGTGTGCTGGTGGACGACCTCATCACCAAAGGCGTGACCGAGCCCTACCGCATGTTCACCAGCCGGGCCGAGTTCCGCCTGCAACTGCGCGAAGACAACGCCGACATGCGCTTGACCGAAGCTGGCCGCCGCCTGGGGCTGGTGGATGACGCGCGTTGGGATTCCTTCTGCCGCAAGCGCGACGCTGTTTCACGTGAAACCGAGCGCCTCAAATCCACCTGGGTGAATCCGCGCATTCTGGATGCCCTTGAGGCCGAGCGCGTGCTGGGCAAAGCGATTGAACGTGAATACCCCTTGTTCGATTTGCTGCGCCGCCCCGGCGTCGGCTATTCGGCGCTCATGACGCTCGATGGGGGCAAATACGCATCGGCGGATGTGCTGCCTCAAGCCCTGGGGGGCTTGAGCGCTGCAGTGGTGGAGCAGGTGGAGATTGCCGCCAAATACGCCGGCTATATCGATCGGCAAAAAGACGAAGTGCAGCGCGCCGCGCATCTGGAAAAATTGCGCCTGCCGGATGATTTGGACTACATGCAGGTCACGGCCCTGTCCATCGAAGTGCGGCAAAAACTGCAAAAGCACCGCCCCGAAACCTTGGGCCAGGCCTCGCGCATTTCTGGCGTGACGCCCGCGGCCATTTCCCTGCTCATGGTGCATTTGAAGAAGGGTGGTTTCAAAGGCTTTGCAACGCCTGGGGTGGCGGCATGACCGCCGATTTGCGCGCTCCACTGGAGCAGGGCGCCCGGGCGCTGGGACTGGCATTGACTGGGCAGCAAACAGACCAGTTGCTGGACTACCTGGCCTTGCTGCAAAAATGGAACCGCGTTTACAACCTCACGGCGGTGCGCGACCCGCAAGACATGCTCACCCACCACCTGCTCGACAGCCTGGCCGCTGTG